>JAFYQC010000141.1 GCA_017547265.1 Kiritimatiellia bacterium
CCGAAATGTGGTATGATGTTTCTGTCGACGCAGGAAGCGTCGGCAGAAAGGACTACAAATGGCAAGACCGGCAAGGATCAAGAAATCGAACAACGGAACCGCGCGATACCACCTAATGTCGCGCACGAACGACAGGCGTTTTCTCTTCGCGAAGGGGAGGATCAAGACGCAGCTTGTTGACGCGCTTAAGCGTGCGGCGGCGTTCTCCGGCGTCGAACTCGAGGCATATGTCGCGATGGACAACCACTTCCACATAGTCTGCAAGGTGGTGCGCGGCGGGGAGGAGCTGACCGAGTGCGAACTTCTCCGCCGCATCGCGGCGCTGAAAGGCGAGCGGGCGGCAGCCGAACTCGCAGAGCACTGGAAGGAGCTTCGCGACATCGGTATGGATTCCGCGGTCGTCGAAGCACAAAATCGGCTCCACGCGCGGATGAACGACGTAAGCGAGTTCATAAAGACGTTCAAGGAGCTCTTCAACGTCTGGTTCAAGCGCGAGCACGGCTACAGCGGCTCGATATGGGACGGTCGCTTCAAGTCGACCTTGGTCGAGGACGGTCGCTACCGCGCGGTCTGCATGCGCTACGTCTACCTGAACCCCGTCCGTGCGGGGATGGTGAAGCACGCGGCCGACTACGCCTGGAGCTGGATCGCCACGTCTGACGGCACTTCCGTGGGGTCTGTCCCCGAGGAGAGGTTGATGAGGAGGGTGGCGCAGATAGGGGCGGGGAAGATATTCGGTAGCCGCGGATTTGTCATGGAGGTGGCGTTTGCGCTGGGGGACAGGTTCCGGTCGCGGAATGTCGCGGCGCGGGAGGTGGGCGAGATTGGTTATGCGACGCACGGCTGGCGACTCGCGAAGGCGGCGGAAAGGGTGGCGTGAAAGGGGGAGAGGAGATGACGGCCAATAAAATAGCGACTTTCGTGGGGTCTGTCCCCGCGTAACCCGCGTCCCTATGTTGTCACGCTTCCGCGTCAAGCGGGCGGCCTGTTGAAGAAACTGGTTAAAACCAGATATTTGCAGGCGTTCGTTTTTTGGTACAATGGTGTTGAATCGTGCATGGTGGGGCAGTATGCTCCGCCATTAAACAGATTAGACAAGAGGAAAAATTATGAATAAGGCGTTAGCTGTTTGCATGTATTGGCTTGCCTCGGCGTTTGCATATTCCGCTACGGTCAATATGCTGTCGTGCTGTCCTGGCGAGGACACTTCGACCCAGGCGCGTTTCGTCTGGCACTCCGACAGCAAAGATTGCACGTTCTGGTACGCAAAGGCGTTTGCGCCGGGTGACGCAGTGCAGGCAACTTGCGAAAGCGTTTACAAGCCGGTCTCGTTCAGGTTGAATGACGTCAACTACTACAAGTACACGGCGGAACTTTCCGGCCTTGAGCCCGGAACGGAATACATCTACTACGTGAAGTTCGGCAGCGCCCAGATTGCCACGCATAAGTTCAAAACCGCCGGCACGAGCGGCAGCTATAACTTTCTGTGGATGAGCGACGTGCATTCCCATCCGGATGACTCGGGGAAAACGAACTCCGTGAAGACGATTGTTGCCAATGCGAAGAACGCAGCAGGTTCCATCGACTTTGTTCTCTTTTCTGGTGACATGGTGAAGTACGGTGCACGCTACGACAACTGGCAGCAGTGGAACGGAAACGTCTCTTTCACGGACTACATGCACGCGCTCTGTCCGGGGAATAAGGAATACTATAACACTGGCGGTTATACGGTTGGAGTGAATGGGAGTTCTTCCAGAATTCACAATAAATGGTTTCTAGCATGTCGCAACAATCCGAAGAACGGTGCGGATGGCATCGAAAGTTCCTATTGGTTTATCCGCGATAGTGTTATGTTCGTGGCCATGGACACGCTTGCGGACGAGGGCGTGGATATGGATATGAACGTGTACAACAATGCATTTGCATTACAGACAAATTGGTTTGACCGTGTGGTGTCGGAGCAAGAGGGCAAGAAGAGCTTCCGCTATCTAGTGGTGTTTCAGCATTATCCGCACTTCACATACGCGGAAGGCGATGGCTTCAAATATGGATCTGGAAGATACAAGAAGTGGAAAGACCTTTTTGACAAACATAAAGTCGATTTTGCCTTGACTGGCGACCATCATAACTATTCAAGGTCGAAGATGCTTCGCGGTGGAAGCGAAAACAGCGAAGGCACCGTTTATGTAACCGCGCCGGAAATCGGCAAGAGCCTCTATTCACCGTCCGTCACGGAGGCATGCAATCTAAATTCCTACGGCGTGACTTCGGGGGACAACCCCACGGTAAAGACGTTGATGGCGACTGCCCACAATGGCGATGAGGCAGTTGGCGGTGTCTGGTTCTCCGTCGCGCCCGAAAAAATGAAAATGCATTACATAGGTACAAGCACTTCGCCGTACGATACAGTCGAGGTGGTGCCGAAGTATCGTGGGTTTGAATATACCCCTCCCCTCCGGTTGCGGTGAGTTTTGCGGGGACAGACCCCACGAAACCCTTGATTTTTCGGCGTTTCAGAGGGCCTGTCCCCAAGTCTTCCCAAGTCTTTTGACGCTGTAGACTACGCGCTAGGGGATGCGCTGTAGTAGCGCACGGCAATGCGCAGATCGTCGAGCAGAACCTTGACGATGTCGCGGAAGCGGACATTCGTCGCGATGTCGCGGTAGTCGAACTTGATCTCGGTGACATCTTCGCCCGGATGATCCGTCTGCCGCGCCGCGAAGGGAACGCCAGGCGCATAGGCGAAATGGACGATGTCGAAGCATGCGTGCGGGAAGGCCCGCAACAGCGTAGCCCGGACTTCCGCAAGTTCGCCGGGCGCGACATACGACGATGGCTCCCCATCCGGATTCGTCGTGTCCACGCAGACGACGAGGACTTTTCTTGCGGTGGCGAGCAGGCGTAGAAGCCGCGCCTCTCGTCGGTGGAACTTCTCGACCACAGTCTCGTAGCTTTCTTCCAAAGGTGCGTCGGCAAAGTCGTGCAGGTGGTTGAATCCCGTGCGGCGATTTGTGAAAATGCCGAGCCCGTTTGACGTATTGTGGCCTCCGTAGACGAAATCGCCCTTTTCGAGCCACCCGTCGAAACGTTCGGCGATCAGCTTGGCGCGGACGCGCGCCGTTCCGCCGCTGATCCAGTCAAACGGGAATGAGGCGAACTGGAGATGGGCGTCGCGCAGGCACTTCGAGCAGGCGCAGGCCGCGCCAAGTCCGAATGCGAGGTCGTGCGTCCTGCGGCCGAAGCGCCGCCTGAGTCTTGCGAACGGCTCGACGAGGCGTGCGCAAAGGAGCCCAATTCGCGTCGTGACGCCGTACTTCTCCATCTTCCGCCGCAGCTTGATTTCGCGCTTGCGCCGAGCGTCTTCCTTCTGCTTGTAGTCGGCGAACGCGCGGCGGTCATCCTCGGAGCGCCAGTCCTTTGCGACGACGCCAAGTTCGACGAGCGCCTGTGCCGTGTCCTCGATCATGACGTCGCGGATGGGGTCGCGGTAGTCGAAGGATATCTGCGTGATGCCGTCGGACAGCGGCACGACCTTGCGCGCGGTGAAGGGAACGCCGGGGGAGAATGCGAAGTGCACGAGGTCGAACAGTACGCCGGGGAAGGCGTTCGTGAGCGTCTCTCGCGCGGCGGCAAGGTCGTCATTGCTAGTCGGAGGCTCGTCGGGACGCGAGATGTAGACGGCAAGGGCGCGACGCGCGCGGGCGACGTGTCCAAAGAACCGTTGCACGCGACGGTCGTATTTTTTGCGCACGCGGTCGAAGGATGCCGCGAGCGGCTTGTCGGGAAAGTCGTGAGGATGGCGGAATCCCGAGCGGCGGTTCACGTAGATGCCTAGCCCGTTCTTCGGGTTTCGCCCGAGATATTCGAAGTCGGCAGGCTCGAGCCACCCGTCGAAGTGTGTGGCGATGAGCCTGGCGCGCGAGACAATGGTGCCGCCGCTGACCCAGTCGAGCGGGTAGGAGGCGAACTGGAGTCCGGCTTGGCGCAAGGTGAGGGAGCAGGCGCATGCCTGCCCGAGACTGAACACTAGGTCGTAGACGGCGGCAGAATTGTCCATGGTGCGCATTCTAGCATTTCCGCGGCATTTCGGCAACTGCGTGATTTGGTTGATGGCTTAAATGCGAATAGGCGATGACTGCTACCGCCTCACGAAGGGTATTTCAGGGAATACGCTACTTCGTTGGCTTCAGGAATTCTGTGAAGGTCTTGCCGTTGCGCGAGCCGGAGTAGATCTTCACCCAGTCGACGTGCATCGCCGTCGGAAGCGTGGATTCGTCTATCGCGCCGACCCATTGGCCGCCGAGCTGCATGTCGATCATCAGATAGAAGGGCTCGGTCCACGGATAGCGCTTCGGATCGTCGCCAACCTTGGCGTAAGAGTGGGTCGCCTTTCCGTTCACGGTCCATGTGATCTTCTCAGGCGTCCATTCGATCGCGTAGACATTCCAGTCGTTCGGCTTTATGTCGCCCTTGCCGCCGCTTGGCGGGTCGTTCTTGTGCTCGGCAGTCCAGCCAGAGTGGACGGTTTGGTAAACGAAGCCATCGGAATTCAGCCGCTCGATGATGTCGATCTCTCCGCAGTCAGGCCATTTCGCCTTTGGCTTTTCAGGCATCATCCATATCGCGGGCCACGCGCCTTTCTGCGCCTCGAGCTTGCAGCGGATTTCGACCTTTCCGTACTTGACGGCGAGATGACCATGTGTTGAGACTCCGCCGGTGAGGACGCTGCGCTTGTCCGCTGCGAGATCGTTGTTTTTAACGCCGTATGCGTGGAGCTGTCCGTCCTTGACCGCAATGAGGTCGGACCTTTCGGACATGTTCCTGTTCCAATCTGAAGTTCCCGGCCCTATGCGCGTCCAGATCTTGTCGTTCAGTTTGTTGCCCTTGAAGTCTTCGGTGAACTTGAGTTTCCACACGACTGGCGCAGTCGCCGCGCCGCCGGATTTTTGAGGCGCTTCCTTCGCCGCGAAACATGCCGAAACACATGCCAGAGAAACTATTGCCGCCAGTTGTATTTTCATGTTTTGCCCCTTTGCCTTGCCGCAGGGCGGTTGCTGCCCGTCCTGTCAGCGATATGATACCATTTCCCCCGCCGTCACGCAATCGAAACGACCGCTGGCAAGTCCCTTGGTAATATGCTATAATTTGCGCATGAATAAATTTCCCGATTGGTCGTCGCTTACGCCTGAAAAGGCCGCGGCGGATTTGCCGCGCCTTCTCGAAGAAGCAGAGAAGGGCGTCGCGAAGATAGAAGCATCGTCTCCACAGACTTTTGAAGATTTGGAATGGGCCCTTGCGGACGCGACTCGCCCGCTGTGGGAGCTCTGGGGTATGGTCGGCCACATGATGTCGGTCATGAACTCCGACGCCTGGCGCAAGGTGGACGAGGAATTCCGCCCGAAGATCGTTGAATTCTCGCTCAGGGTCTCGCAGTCGAAGCGCCTCAACGACCTGGCGAAGGAGGTGCTGATGCGCCTCAAGTCGTGCGGCGGCGCAAGCGAGAACGCGACGCGCATACGGATTCTCGAGAAGTCGATCCAAAACGCGGAACTCGCAGGCGTCTCGCTCGAGGGCGAGAAGAAAAAGCGCTTCAACGAAATCTCCCAGCGCCTCTCGAAGCTTTCGATGGACTACTCCAACTCCGTCCTCGACGCGACGAACGCGTTCAAGTTCGAGAAGGACGGCAAGACCTACACGATCGACGACGCAAACTATCCGCAGACGATGAAGCACTGCGCCGACCGTGATGTGCGCGAGAAGCTCTTCCGCGCCCGCTCGACGCGAGCGCCGGAGAACACGGCGAGGATCGACGAGATTCTTTCACTCCGCTTCGAGAAGGCGAAGCTGCTCGGCTTCAAGAACCCTGCGGAACTTTCGATTGCCGTCAAGAGCGCGCCGTCCGTTGCGGCGGTGATGAAGATGATTGACGACCTCGACGTGGCGACAGAGAAGATCGCCGCCGAGGAAAAGACTGAGCTCGAGGAGTCCGCGAAGGGCGCGGTCGAGACGCTTGAGCCATGGGACCAGTCCTTCTACGCGACGCGGCTCCGAGAGGACAAGTACTCCTACTCCGAGGAGGAGCTGAAGAAGTATTTCGAGGTTGAAGTCGTTGTGGCGGGGCTTTTCAAGATGGCGAACTTCCTCTACAACGTCGACATCCGCGAGCTTAAGGGCTCGGAAAAGCCGCCTGTGTGGCATCCTGACGTCCGCTTCTTCGAGATGTCCGAGGGCGGCAAGCCAATCGCCTACTTCTACTTCGACCCGTATGTCCGAAACGGCCAGAAGCGCGGCGGCGCGTGGATGAACTCGTTCGACGACCGCTGCGACCGTAGGGGCGTCCTTCCGCTAGCGCTCGTCTGCACGAACTTCCCGCAGCCCGACGAAAACGGCAAGTCGTTTCTCCCGATGCGCGAAGTCGAGACGCTGTTCCACGAATTCGGCCACGCGACGCAGTGCATGCTTACGAAGGTAGGCGAAGAGGGCGCGGCCGGGCTTTCGCTCGTCGAATGGGATGCGGTCGAAGTCGCGAGCCAGTTCAACGAGAACTGGTGTCTCGACGACCGCACGGGAATCGTCGTACCCGCGGACCTCAAGAAGAAGGTGCTTGCAGCGAAGAACTTCCGCGCGGCGACGATCTGCCGCGCACAGCTCGCGCTCGCGAAGATCGACATGCTCCTCCACATCGGCGAGAACGGCGGCAAGACGCCGCGCCAGGTGAAGGAAGAAATCTTCCGCCATTTTGACATGCCGATGGTAAAGGAAGACCTGTTCCTCTGCGCGTTCTCGCACATCTTCGCTGGCGGCTACTCCGCCGGCTACTACGGCTACAAGTGGGCCGAGGTGATGAGCGCCGACTGCTACGGCGCGTTCGAGGAGGCGGGGCTTTCCGATGACGCGGCGGTGAAGCGCGTCGGAAAGGCGTATCGTGATACCGTTCTCGCGCTTGGCGGCAGCGAGTCTGCCTACGACGTGTTTCTGCATTTCCGCGGCCGCGCGCCGACAATCGACGCGCTTCTCAGACAACAGGGGTTAAAACGATGACGTATCGCGCGAAGAAGGCCTTTGTCTCGATCCTGCCGTACGCGGTATGGATGGCGATGATGCTCCTTCTTCCGTCGACTTCCGAGTGCTACGCGGCGCGTTCGCTCGTCACGCTCATCATCCTTCTGCCGTGTCTCGCGTATCTCGAGCGGCACCACGGTGTCATCCACCGCAACTCAACGTTCAAGCCGGAACTTGTATGGGGCGTCCTCGTTGGGCTGCTCGTTCTCGCGATATGGGTCTGGCCTGAGCAGTTCGACTGGTATCGCAAGTGGTGTATCTACGGCGACGGAGGCACGGCTGCCGTAGATGAGAGCGAAATGCTTTTCAAGATTGTACGGCTGTTAGGAAGCGCCTTCGTCATTTCCATTGCAGAGGAGCTTTTCTTTCGTCGCTGGCTAATGCGTTTTGCGGGCTTTTGGCTGATGGTCGCGCTCTTTGCCGTTGAGCACGATCGCTGGCTCGTCGGCGCGATAGCGGGCATCCTTTACGGATGGCTCGCCTTGCGGAAGGGTCTTGTCTCCGCGATTGTCGCCCATGTCACGACTAATCTCGCGCTTGGGCTATATGTTCTCGAGACCGGCAAATGGCAGTTTTGGTGAGGGATTCTTTGACGGTGAAAGACGACTACGAACTTCTTGATTCTGGCGACGGGCGAAAGCTCGAGCGATTTGGAAAGTATGTTCTCGCGAGGCCCTGCTCGCAGGCACTTTGGCGTCCTTCGCGCCCGAAGGCGGAATGGGATCGCGCGGACGCCTCGTTCGACCGCGAGGACGGCAACCGCTGGCATGGCCGCACCAATCTCCCGAAGGAATGGACGATCGAGACGGCGGGCATAAAGTTCAAGCTTGGCGGAACCGACTTCGGCCACCTCGGCATTTTCCCCGAGCAGCGCGCGCAGTGGAAGTGGATACGCGCCATGGCTAAAGGCGCGCGGGTGTTGAATCTCTTTGCTTACTCCGGCGGCTCCACGATGGCGTCGGCGCTCGGTGGCGCGGAAGTCTGCCATCTCGACGCGTCGAAGGGCATGGTGGAGTGGGCGCGCGAGAACGCGCGGCTGAACGGCCTTGGCGACGCGCCTATCCGCTGGATTGTCGACGACGCGCACAAGTTCATGAAGCGCGAAATTCGCCGCGGGCGGCGCTACGACGCTGTGATCCTCGACCCGCCGACTTTTGGGCGCGGCGCAGGCGGCGAGATGTACAAGATCGAGCGCGACCTCAAGGAGACGCTTGGTCTTGTGCGCGACCTTTTGAGCGACAAGCCGCGCTTCGTGCTTTTTTCGAGCCACACGCCTGGTCTTTCGCCGATTGTAGCAGAGAACATCCTCGGTCAGCTTTGGCCGGACGCGCGGCTCGAGTCTGGCGAAATGACGCTCGACGGCGCTGGTCTCAAGTGCCCGAGCGGCATCTTCTGCCGCGCCGTTTTTGGCGATGCGTCTTGCTAAGGTCGCATGGCCCCATTATGCATGTTTGACGCACGCGGGATATTGTGGTACTATTAAAATGGCACTATGGCACTATGGCACTAAGGAGACGAGGCTCCATGGCAAAAGGAAAGACATTCGCCGACGGCATGATATTTGTAGTCGTTGGCTTCGCTCTAACATTTTCCGCTGTCGCTGCGGAAACGAGGATCAATGCAATCGGCGAGAAGTCGCGCGAGGTGATTGTCGAGTTCTTCACCGACAACGAATTCGGGCGGCGACCTGCGGAGGCCGAGAAGCCGCCGCTTCTAAAGTTCGAGAAAGTTTCGGACGACAAGTTGATGCCTGACGGCAAGATGGTGCGCAAGCAAGTTCGTATTGTCTACGGCGGTTCGTTTGGAACCAATTCATTTCCAGTGACGGCGTTTGTCCCTGTGGGTGCGAAGGGGCCTGTCCCCGCGTTTCTTCTTATCTGCAACAGGCCGTATGGCGAGAACTGTGATCCAGAGCGCGAGAAGAAGAGCGACTTCTTCCCTGTCGAGGAAATTGTGAAGCGCGGTTTTGCGGCCGTCTCGTTTTACACTTGGGATGTCGCGCCAGACTACAACACCGGCAACACGAAGGGCGTGTTCGAGGCGTTCGAGAAGCCGGGGTCTTACCGAAACCCAAAACTGTGGGGAACGATTTCGGCGTGGGCGTGGGGTGCGAGCCGCGTGCTCGATTGGCTAGAGACGGTGCCAGAGATCGACGCGACGAAGGTTTCCGTAGTTGGCCATTCGCGCGGCGGAAAGACAGCGCTCTGGGCGGCTGTAACCGACAAGCGCTTTGCCGGCGTCTGCGTCAATGGCTCTGGTTGCGCCGGCGCGAAACTAAACCACCTCAATCTTCCGAAGTCCGAGCACATCGCGCAGATCGTCCGCACATTCCAGTACTGGTTCTGTCTCGACTATACCTTTTGGGCAAACCGCGAGCGCGAAATGCCGTTCGACCAGCACGAACTTCTCTCTTGCGTTGCGCCGCGACTTTTGGCCGTCGGCTCGGGAAGCAAGGATGACTGGGCGGGGCCTGAGGGCGAGCGCAAGGCGACAGAACTCGCGCGCGCCGCGTGGAAGGACAAGTCGTGTGTCTCGTACCACTGCCACGACGGAAAGCACGACCTCGGGCTGTTTGACTGGAACATCTATCTTTCGCATGCTGAGAGGCATTGGAAGGGCGTTAAAAGTGAAAATTGCGAAGTGGGAAGCGGTCGCCTCGGAGAGGCGCCCCTACCACCTTCCCCAGTTCCCGGCTTTGTTTTCGACGCGGAGGCGAGCGACGAATTTGAGGGCGAGACGCTTGACCGATCGAAGTGGGACGACTGGGTCGAGTCGTTCCAGGGGCGGCGTCGCGGCTTCCTCTTCTCGCGCGACAACGTGGCGCTTGGCCGCGGGCAACTTCACCTGACGGCGCGTCTTCTCAGGGAGGACGAGAAGACTTTCGACAACCTCGCGCGCGGCTTCGACACCTATGCTACGGCAATCGTCAAGGCGAAGAAGAAGACATTCTACGGCTACTATGAGTGCCGCGCGAAGTCGATGAAGGCGGCGGTGTGCAACGCGTTCTGGCTCTACGACCCGCTTTCTGACGAGCCGAAGAAGAAGTATCGCCCGGGCGACTTCTCCGAGGAGATCGACATCTTCGAGATTTTCGGCAAGGAGGGCTCGAAGCGGTCCGACTGCGCGCGCACATTCTACAACACCGTGCACCGCCTTGGCACGCCCTATCTTGAGGGCCGCGTCCTAGGGAGCGTCGAGAAGCTGCCGGAAAAGTCGAGCAGGAGGAAAGTCGACTTCGATTTCGCCGACGGCTATCATGAGTACGGATTCCTGTGGACGGAGAAGGAGATGAAGTGGTACGCGGACGGCGTAGAGATGTTCTCGCGTCCGAACGACCATTTCCATAGGCCCATGCACGTCACTTTCGACTGCGAGATAATGTACGACTGGGTTGGCGAGCCCGACAAGGCCGATCTCCCGCAGACTTTTTCGGTGCAGTATTTTCGGTATTGGCGTGCGCCTTGATGGTGCATAACGCCACGGCTTTTGGTATAATCTACGCCATGAAAAGTCCGGCAGACAAGAAGATAGTGTTCTTCTTCCACTCCCATCCGACGAAGGACATCAAGATGCAGTGGCGCGCCGAAGTCACATTCCCTCCGGGTGCGACGGCCAATACGGCTCTCGGTATATCCGTCGTCGACGGCGAGGATGAGCCGGTGAAGGACGCCGTGTTCGAGTTCGCCGGGAAGGAACTTCAGGTGAAGGACGGCGCGGCAACCATGACTTTCGCTGAGTTCATCGCCGGCAAGCATTCCGTTCCGATCTGGCTTCACCGCAAGGGCAAGAAGCCTGTTCCTGGCGTACCGACTTTCGGGTGAGGAGGGAAGATATGGACGACAAGACATGGTGGCAGCTTGTTAAGGACGGCAAGGACGAGGGGTGGAAGCTCGTCTGGGAGCGCGTCGTCGAGCCAGAGTCTAAGTCCATGCGCTCCGCAGAGATGATGGAGCGTTTCTCGCTGACGGCCGGCGACCTGATGGGAATGCTTTTCGACGAGATGATCGGAAAGCATAAGATAGACCTCTATCGCGGCGAGGGCAGTTTCGAGGGTTGGCTCAAGCGCTATGTCCGCGGCTATGTCCTCAACGCCGATCCGAACAAGCACGGCGAGATATCAATCGAGGGCGCACATCCCGATGCGGAGGGCGAAGGCGAGGCCATGGCGCTTCCAACGCAAGATAAGGAGACGATTCGCCTCGAGGTGTGGCGTATGACGCTTTACTTCTTCCGTTTGCTGTGGAACGAGGATCCCGAGCGGTGCTATATCCATCTCCTTAAAACGCGGTACTTTCTTTCGAGTGAGGAGATAAAAGACTTCCTCGATGTCTCGTCATCGGCGAATGTCGACCAGATATTTTCGCGTTCTATCAAGTTTATGCGCGAAAGTTGGAAGAAATGGGATCGCGTAAAAAAATAGAAAAATATTTGTCAGTTTTTGTCAGACTTATGCCCTATCTTCACGTGACCGCAAAAGCGGAGAAAGGAAAGGCAAACATGAACAAGAAACTTATACTTGCATTTGGCGCGATTCTGGCGGCAGGAACACTTATGGCTCGTCCTGGCTTTGGCGGTCCGCGCGGCGGCTTTGGCCATCACGGCGGCTTCGGTAGAGGGCCTGCGCCTATGATGCACCACCGCCCTGCGCCTATGCATCACCACCACCATGGCGGGTGGGGACATGGAGGACGTGGCTTTTGGCCTGGGTTCGTCGGCGGAGTTGTCGGTGGCGTTCTGACCGATGCGATCATCGGCCCACGCGTAATCACGACTCCCGTTGTTACGACTCCGGTATACACGACGCCTGTAGTTACGACTCCGGTCTATACGACGCAGCAGGTTTGGGTCCCTGGCACCTATGTCGACCAGATTCAGCCGAACGGCACTGTAGTCCGCGTTTGGCAGCCCGGGCACTACGAATCGAGGCAAGTCCTTGTGCAGTAATAGCCAAGGGACTCATAATCCCTAGGTGGGGAAGTTGGTGTGTGGGGAAGTTGGTGGACCGGGCGGGACTTGAACCCACGACCAAGGGATTATGAGTCCCCCGCTCTGACCGACTGAGCTACCGGTCCTCCAAACGGCGGAAATTTTATCAAATCTCCCTCTTGCGCGCAAGGGGGAGATTTTGATATAATTAACAAACTTTTATCCCGCATTGTGCACAGTTAACAAAGTGGTCGCTTACCACACTTCAGGCCAATGGGGGAGCAATTGCATTTCTTAATTCCGGAAAACCGGGAAAAACAAAGGTAAGCCAAGATGAGTGCAGAACGCAAGGTATTCGGTCGTCTCCAGGGGATGGCCGAGACTCCACCGGACCTCATTGAGATCCAGACCAAGTCCTACGAGGACTTCCTTCAGGCCGACGCCCCGGCCGCGAAGCGCGAGAACAAGGGCCTGCAGGCGATATTCAAGGAGATATTCCCCGTCGTGTCACAGGACGCGCGCTACTCCCTCGATTTCGTCGGCTACAACCTCGGCGAGCCGAAGAAGAGCTATCTCCAGGCGCTTCTCGACGGCGAGACCTACGCCCGTCCGCTCTTCGCGACCTTCCGCCTCAACGACGCGGGCGAAGTGCGCGAAGAGGAGGTGTTCCTCGGCGACATGCCGATGATGACCCCCGACGGCGCGTTCGTCATCAACGGCGCCGAGCGCGTGATCGTCTCTCAGCTGCACCGCTCTCCCGGCATCTCGACCGAGCGCCAGATCCACGCGAACGGCCAGCCTCTCCTCTCCTGCCGCATCATTCCCGACCGCGGCAACTGGATCGAGGTGATGTTCGACACGAACGACATCATGTGGTGCTTCATGGACCAGCGCCGTCGCCGCAGGAAATTCTACGCCACGACGCTTCTCCGCGCCTTTGGCTACGGCTCCGACGAGAAGCTCATGCAGCTTTTCTACGACTTTAAGAAGCTTCCCACGAACAAGAAGTACGCCGACAAGGACCTCCGTCTCCTGGTGATGAAGGACGATCTCGTCGACGCCGCTTCCCAGGCAGTGCTCGCGCGTCGCTACGATCCCGTCACCCCCGCGATGATGGAGCAGGTCGCAGCGGCGGGAATCGCCTCGGTCGACGTCGTTGACGTCGCGATCGACAACGGCACCCTCATCAAGACTCTCCGCGAAGACGCGAAGGCCGGCATCCACAACGAGGAGGACGCCCTTAAGGAAGTCTACAAGCGCATGCGCCCGGGCGACCCGCCCACGGCTTCCAACGCGAAGCAGATGCTTCGCCGCATGTTCTTCGACCTCGCGCACTACGATCTCGGCTATGTTGGCCGCCACAAGATCAACAAGAAGCTCAACCTCGCCGGCAAGGTCGACGACAACCTCAGGACTCTCCACGAGTCCGGCATCGACGTAATCGAGGCGATCCGCCTCCTCCTCAGGATATACGTCGGCAAGGAGACGGTCGACGACATCGACCACCTCGGCAACCGCCGCATCCGCACGGCTGGCGAGCTCCTCGAGAACCAGTGCCGTCTCGGCCTCGCCCGCACCGAGCGCCTCGTGCGCGAGCGCATGACCATTCACGACCCCAACCAGGGTCCGCTCACCCCGCAGCGCCTCGTCAACTCCAAGACGTTCAGCGCCGTCGTGCAGGACTTCTTCGCCAGGTCCCAGCTCTCCCAGTTCATGGACCAGACAAACCCGCTTTCCGCACTCGCCCACAAGCGCCGTCTCTCGGCCCTCGGCCCCGGCGGTCTCTCCCGCGAGCGCGCCGGCTTCGAAGTCCGCGACGTCCATCCGTCGCACTACGGCCGCATCTGCCCGATCGAGACGCCTGAAGGCCCGAACATCGGCCTTATCTCCAGCTTGGGCATCTACGCGCAGGTCAACCGCTTCGGCTTCATCGAAACGCCGTACCGCAAGGTCGTCGGCGGCAAGGTGACCGACGAGATCGAGTTCCTCCCTGCGGACGAAGAGGAGAAGTTCGTGATCGCCCAGGCGAACGCACCGCTCACCGCGGCCCGCCGCTTCGCCGAGGATCGCGTGACCTGCCGCTTCAAGACCGAGTTCTGCGACAAGCCCGCACGCGAAGTCCAGTATATGGACGTCGCGCCGATGCAGGTCATCTCCATCGCGGCCGGCCTCATTCCGTTCCTCGAGCACGACGACGCTAACCGCGCGCTCATGGGCGCGAACATGATGCGCCAGGGCGTGCCTCTCATGACGACCGAGCGTCCGTATGTCGGAACCGGTCTCGAGGGCGTTTCCGCCAAGGACAGCCGCGTCATCGTGACCGCTCTCGAAAGCGGCACGGTCGCGTACGTCTCGGCCGACTTCATCATGGTCACCAAGGACGGCTCGCTTCCGTCCGGCAAGGCGCAGTTCGAGCACGATCCCGAGAAGGGCGTGTGGCGCTATGACCTCCAGAAGTTCCGCCGCTGCAACTCCGGCACCTGCTTCAACCAGAAGCCGATCGTCAAGAAGGGCCAGAAGGTCAAGGCGGGCGACTGCCTCGCAGACGGCCCCGCGACAGACCAGGGCGAGCTTGCGCTCGGCAAGAACCTGCTCGTCGCGTTCATGAGCTGGCGCGGCTACAACTTCGAGGACGCGATTCTCGTCAACGAGCGTCTCGTCCGCGAGGACGCGTTCACGTCGCTCCACATCGTCACATTCGAGTGCGGCGCTCGCGACACGAAGCTCGGCCCCGAGGAAATCACGCGCGACATTCCGAACGTCAGCGAAGACGCGCTCAAGAACCTCGGCCCCGACGGCATCATCCGCGTCGGCGCGGAAGTCAAGCCCGGCGACATTCTCGTCGGCAAGGTCACGCCCAAGGGCGAGACCGAGCTTTCGCCTGAAGAGCGCCTCTTGAGGGCCATCTTCGGCGAGAAGGCCGCAGACGTCCGCGACACTTCGCTCACCGGTCCTCCGGGGACTGCAGGCGTCGTCATGGGCGTTCAGGTCTCCACCAGCGCTCCAGCTGGCGCCGCGGACGAGAAGAAGTCCAAGCGCGCGAAGAAGGACGCCGAGAAGCGCCGCAAGAACCAGCTTGCCAAGCTCGAGAAGGACCTCGTTGCGAAGCTCGTCTCCGAGATCATGAACGAGAAGCTTCCGGTCGACGTCACCGATTCCGAGACTGGCGACGTGATCATTCCGGCCAACAAGAAGATCAAGAAGTCCCAGCTTTCGGTGCTCGCCAAGTCCCACTCCCACTGGGATATGGACGAAGGTCCCGCGAAGGACCGCATCCAGGGCATCATGGATCCGTTCGAGTCCGAGTTCGCTGCGATCGAGGACGCTTCTGCCGACGGCGAGGAGGGTTTCCTCGGCGACTTCGGCGGCGAAGGCGACGTCGTGAAGCAGGTCCGCGTGTTCCTCGTCGACAAGAAGAATCTCCAGCCCGGCGACAAGATGGCCGGCCGTCACGGTAACAAGGGTGTCGTCTCGCGCGTCCTGCCGAGCTGCGACATGCCGTTCCTCCCCGACGGACGTCCGGTGGACATCGTCCTCAACCCGCTCGGCGTGCCTTCCCGAATGAACCTCGGGCAGCTGTTCGAGACTTACCTCGGCCTTGCGTGCCGCTATCTCGGCTTCCACGCCGCGACGCCCGTCTTCGACGGCGTCCAGGAGTCGGAGATCGACGACCTCCTCAACAAGGCCCGCGAGGTCCAGGAGAAGGAGGAAGGCGAGCAGAGCTGGATCAGCCCCGAGGGCAAGACGGTTCTCTACGATGGCTTCACAGGCGAGCCCTTCGAGCAGAAGGTCGTCGTGGGCGTCATCTACATGCTGAAGCTCCACCACCTCGTCACGGACAAGATCCACGCCCGTGCCGTCGGTCCCTACTCGCTCGTCACCCAGCAGCCGCTGGGCGGCAAGGCGCAGCTCGGCGGTCAGCGTATGGGCGAAATGGAGGTGTGGGCTCTCGAAGCGTACGGCGTTGCCTACGCGCTTCAGGAGCTCCTCACCGTCAAGTCCGACGACGTCCAGGGCCGCACGAGGATCTACGAGTCCATCGTCAAGGGCACGAACGTCCTCGAGTCGGGAATGCCCGAGTCGTTCTCTGTCCTCATCCACGAACTTCGCGGCCTCTGCCTCGACACCCAGCTCCTGGGCGGCGAGATGGAGAGCAGGCGCAAGGCCGACACCTCCGCGGCGACGCAGTTGCCCGAGGCCAAGGCCTCCGACGACCTCCTCGCGGGCGCGCTCAACCTCCAGTAAGGACTTTCAGGGAGACACAACGAAATGAACCCTTATAACACTTCCGACATTTTCGGCGGTTCCTTCAACGCCTCCGCGCACTATGACGCGGTCAAGGTGCAGCTCGCCTCGCCCGAGACGATCCGCAGCTGGTCGCACGGCGAGGTCAAGAACCCCGAGACGATCAACTACCGCACCTACCGCCCGGAGAAGGACGGCCTCTTCTGCGAGAAGATCTTCGGCCCGACCAAGGACTGGGAGTGCGCCTGCGGCAAGTACAAGCGCATCAAGAACAAGGGCATGGTCTGCGACCGCTGCGGCGTCGAGGTGACGCTCGCGTCGGTCCGCCGCCAGCGCATGGGCCACATCGAGCTCGCGGTTCCCGTGAGCCACATCTGGTTCTTCAAGTGCAGCCCGTCCAGGATGGGCCTCCTGCTCGACAAGACCACGGCCGAGCTCGACCGCGTCCTCTACTACCAGGACTGGATGGTCACCGAGCCGGGCGACACCCCGCTCGCGAGGGGGCAGATCCTCACCGAGCAGGAGTACCTCG
>JAFYQC010000142.1 GCA_017547265.1 Kiritimatiellia bacterium
GACTTCGTCCGCATCGAGCGTCGCAGACATTACAAGGATGCGAAGATCTGGCCTAAGCGCGCGCCGCACTTCGAGAGCAAGCGCAAACGCGGTATCGCATGGGAGCGAGCGTTCGTGAAATTCATCGAAGATCACGAGCCCGACATCCGAAAGCTCTGGGTCTGAAAGAAGT
The DNA here is from genome assembly GCA_017547265.1 of Kiritimatiellia bacterium. The sequence goes on from JAFYQC010000142.1 coordinate 173, forward strand.
CGCTGAGTAAGCAGACCTTCCGTCACGATCTCGAGCCGCGTCGCTGCGGAAATCTTGCGTTCAAGCCGCACCTGGTAGCCGACAGTGCCGCCAACTGCCTCGCCGCGTTTGCGCGCGATGTAGGTCGCGCAATTGCGCGCGGCAAGCCGCCGCGGCTCGAGCATTATGAGTTTCTTCCCTTTGAGCCACGGCTCGTCAAGAAGCGCAGGTGGCACGCAAGTAGTCTTGCCACTTCCGGGAGGCGCAGTCAGCACGACATCCCTGTTCGCCGCAAGCGCGCGGCGAATATCGTCTATCTTCTCTTCAACTGGGAACGCCATGCTTTCTATTGCACTAGAAAAATTACGCGCACATTATACCAAATATTGCCCGGGGCGCAGCGAGTAATTTATGCAAAGTCAATGGGATGGGAGCGCTGGCGCGCGACCACGAACCCCGGGCTGTCGCGGCAATCGCTTCGCGATCACGATGCCACCGTGTTGCGACAGGGCTTGAGCCGCTTCGCGGCTCGCCCGCGCATCGCGGCGGCATCGACCCTTCGGGTCTGCCGCTCCACCCGGGCACGAATGCGGGCCTACGCCCGACACGAATGGACACGAATAATGTCATAAGGCCCACTGCTCGACTTTAGACTTTACATCAAATGGACGTAGCGTGACTCTGTAGTCGATTATTCGTGTAGCCTGCGAAGCAGGCGTGTTCGTGTGCCGCGTAATATCCCCCGAGCGAAGCGAGCTGCGCCAGCAGTCGCTAGAGGGGTGCGGCATTCGTGACTTGGCGGGCGGCGAAAGCCCGAAGGGCTGGCTGTGGCGCGGTCCATCCCGCGAAGGACGCTGGGGAAAGTGGGTGAGTTGTGAGTGGGTGAGTGGAGGAGTTGGAAAGCGGCCTTCAAGCGGAGATGGGACGCGCCACAGGCAATCGCGCTTGCGCGATTCGCCGCCCGGCCAAGGTTCGTGGTCGCGCGTTAGCGCAAATCGGATCTGTCGACACATATGGAACAGTATATGTGTAATCGCGGCGATGCTGCCATATCGCGTCTTCGTGCATAAAAGTCTCGGTACACCCTATTGCCCGCCATCGAACGGACGTGCTTGGACACGTCAACGGGAATTTGGTAAACTGTTCGCGAGAAAGGAAAACTCGATGAACTCCGATGCCGACAGGATAGTCTTCCTCGACTGGTTGCGCGCAATCGCCATATTCATGGTTCTCTTGATTCACGCCTGCGAACCGTTCTATCTCGACGCAGAGGGAACTGCTATCGCGTCAAAATTCGACGCCGTATGGGTGACGATCATCGACAGCGCAATGCGCGCCGCAGTGCCGCTCTTCGTCATCGCCTCCGCGTTTCTCCTCTTCCCGGTCCGCCACGCCACAGGCGATTTCCTAAAACGCCGCCTCGCACGCGTGCTTATTCCGTTTAGCATTTGGACATGCGTCTACATGGCGGTGCAAGGCGGCGACTGGCGGCAGCTCCTATTTAACTTCCCGTCCGACTACGGCCATCTCTGGTTCGTATGGATGCTCGTCGGAGTCTACCTTCTCATGCCTCTTCTCTCGCCGTGGGCAGAAAAGGTGTCGGAGAAAGAACTGCGCGGCTGGATTCTGCTCTGGCTTTTCACGACGCTCCTGCCGTTCATCAGCGTGCTCGCAAGGAAGACCGGCTTTTCATGGGAGCTCTACGGTCAGGCGCCCTGGAACGCCTTCCATTCATTCTACTATGTCAGCGGCTTTATCGGCTATCTCTTTGTCGGGCTCTACATAAGGCGCTTCCTGAAGGAATGGACTTGGCAACGGACGCTCGCCAACGCCCTTTTCCTTTTCGCAGCCGGATGGGCGATTGTCGCCGGCGGCTTCTGGACGACGCTCGAAAAGTATCTTGCGATATTCGGCACAGGCTATCCCGTCAAAACCGATATCCAGCTCGCTATCGACATGGAGACAACCTGGGGCTTTACTTCGTTTGGCGTCGCGCTTACGGTGTTCGCATACATTCTCGTCTTGCGCAAGTTCAACTGGAACGGAATGTTCTACCGTCGCATCGTGCAGCCGTGCGCGAAGGCGAGCTATGGCGTCTATCTCGTCCACATGCTCATCTTGCCGCGCGTCGTCGACTCGTGGCGCGTCGGAATGACGACACCTCTCTGCATTGTCGCCTCGGCCGTTGCGACGTTCGCGATCTCAACGCTCGCCGTCCTCATCCTCGCACGAATCCCACACATCGGCGAAGATATCTCCGGTTGCCGCCTTCGCTGACGCAGCTAGGCACCGCAATTTTTGACAGCAGATTATATCATTGACTCGGCGAATATCTCCGTCGAGTATGTGCCGTCGGCACGAACCTTAAAGACTCGGAGGCCAGGGTTGCCGTCGTTGTAGCTCCAGAATGTGCAGCACTTAGTTATTCCGAGGCGAATCCCGTTTGCATCGGTTCCGTCGAACGTGTTCTTGTGATCGTGGCCGAAGTAGGCGCCTTTCAGGTTGCCCATCTTCTTCCAGCTATCGTAGAGCGTGCGGCCCTCGAACGTGTGCGCTTCGTTGCGGTATGTCTTCCAGTACGGCGGACAAGTATGTTCCTTGAGAACTCCCTCGACGCCCTTCGCCAGCAACATCCTCCGCTCGCCATCGGGGCAGGCCATCTTGTACCCATTCTCGTCGTTCTCCTCCGCCTTAGGATCGCTGCATGACGGTGCATCGACGAAAAGTCCCCCGACATTAACATCCGGCACTATTATGTGCTGGAACCAAAGGCATGGCGTATTGCCCGAAACACGCTCATACCACGCGATCTGGTCGGTGTGGCATCCCTCGTATCCCGGCCACCCTGCGCCAGTCGCCGCAGGATAGTCGCCTGAGTCCATTACGAAAAGGTTGAACGACGACTTACGCGCACCACGCTTGCAAATCTTGACAACGCCGCTTCCAACGCCGTAAAGTTCAGGGACATCGTGGTCTACGAAAAACTTTCCGCCCTTCGCCTTGTAGTAGTCGTATTGCTCCTGCCTTGAAAACCTATCCGGGCCCTTCAGCTCCGAATCGTGGTTGCCGAATGTAACGCAGAACGGCACTTCCTTGGAAGTAAAAAGCTCGATCAGCGGATCTACGGTCTCCTCGAACTTCCCACGCGAATTGACATCGTCATTCTGCCCGTTGACGTTGTCGCCGGTGAGGACAAGAAGCGACGGACGGTACTTATCGAGCGCCGCCAGAATGATGCGCTCGACACGCGGATGAAGCTTCCTCCCGTTCGGGTTGAGGTGGAGATCGGTGAAATGAAAGAAAGTGAACGTCCCGTCTGGATCAAACTCGAAGCGCGGCGCATTTGCCGCGCCGAACATTTCGTCGGTGGAAACACATCCCGCCGCAGCCGCAAATGCGACAGACGACGCGATAAACGACCTTCTCGTTGTTCTCGTCTGCATGCCCTCTCCTTTCTTGTCAGTCGAAAACCTTGAATCTGAACAAGCTCTTTTAGCGCGCATTATACCTAAACACCGCGCCCTAATCAACCACAGAGTGGACAATCAGGAACCGCAACCACGAATGC
>JAFYQC010000143.1 GCA_017547265.1 Kiritimatiellia bacterium
CAGGGTCTTTGCCGAATGTAACCAGCGTCTTGCGCAACTCCTCGATCTTGCCACTTTGTACATCTATCTCACTTTGCAACGACTGATAGACAGACCAGACCTTTGGGGCGTCCTTTAGTGCAAAACTTCGTATCTTATCATCTTTCGCCTCCTGTCGGAGTTTATTCTCTTCCTCTACACGTCTGGCCTCGGCAATTCGTTCTGACTCTTCCTTCTTGACTCGTTCTTCTTCGGCTTGTTTTTCCTTTTCTTCCAGATATTCTTTCCGATAGGATGAGACTTTCTCGACAACCACTAAAACGCCAAAAAGTAATACTAAGCAACCTACAGACACCAGGCAGCCCTTGGCACCGTACTTTTCGTGTACGGTGCCGATTATACCGAGACAGACGATTATCCCGATTATCCACGCCATGATAATTTCACCTCATTAGGGCATATCGGCACAAGTCCATTCTGGCTATTCTGCCATGATCTGTTTGAAAAGTTCCTCGCGAGTCGATTTCTCGTCTGGCTGGATGATGCTCTCGATCTTCGGATCGTCGTAGTCCACACCGAGAGCGCCCATGTTGTCCTCAATCGCGTTCAGCGAGGCAACAATGCTGTCGTCCCCTTCGATGACCTTCTTGATACGGAGATCGTTAATCGTGTTTTGAATTTGCTCTCGAACCTTCACAATTCGCTTCTGCTCGTTTTGCGTGATCTTCAAGGTTTTTTCAAGTGCCACGAGCTGGTTCTTCTTGCTGCCAGTCTTCAACTGGATGTCAGCAAGTTTCTGTGCAGCGTCGATAATCTTCTCCTGCGTTTTCTCGCGAGAGAGACTGTAGCCACCAAGTTTTGCGGGCCAGCTGTTCGCCGCCTCGCAGTCCTTGTAGACCTTCTTGGCTTCGACAATGAACTTCTTCAGGCTCTGCTCCATCGTGTCACTGTCACCGAGCGTACGTTTCACGGCGGCGATGGCACAGGACTTCTCATGAGCCCGCGCTTCCAATTCACGCGAATACCGCTGAAGGTCTTCCAGCTGCGCCTGGCAATATTCAACCGGATGATGCGCACGGTTCTCCGGCGTCCATGTATTGTTCTGGCGAATGCGTTCCTTACGCTGCTGTTCTTTCACAATTCGAGGTGTTTTTTCGCCAGGCGTTGTTTCACCCTTCAGCGCACTTATGGCATTTCCGCCGCGTTCAACGATTTCATCCCGGTCGTCCTGTGAACAACCGACATACACGATTGCACTCGCGATTAAGGCAATCATCAGCCATTTAACGATCTTCATCATTCTTTCATTCCTTGTTTGCCCTTGGTTGATTGACGAAACACGCTTGAGGGCGCAAGCGATTCCGTAGGTTTGAAACAGGGAAAGATAGTGTTTCTGAATGGGTTTGTTCACTCAACTTGGTGGAATGGAAGCGACAAGAGTGTCGCTTCCCCGACAAAGGCATTCTTGGTTTCCTGTTAGCCGTCGGGACGGCGGCTCCCCATGCGGGCGCAACAAGCTGCGCCCCTCCCACATAAGAGGCCCGTTGCGCGAGTATTCTCGCGGCTCTATCCTTTTTTACCACTCAATGTCTCAGTACCCTCTGACCGATCACGGGCAAAGAAAGAGGGCGCACTCTTTTCCCGTGTTCTGTTGAGGCCCTGAGAAAGCCCTGTGTGACTCACGAGAGAGATATGCACCCGGCTGGGTACATTCTCCACTTCGCTTGGCACACACGATGAAATTTCTCAGGTTCCAACAGTGCCAACCGATGCGTCGAACGCAACGATTCTTGAATTGTCTGCGCGTATGATACCACATTTCGGCGCGTTTGTGCGCAGGAATCTGATATTTTTTGCTGTCAATTCGCGAATCTTGCCATCTCTCTTGCGAGGCACAGGGCAAATTGCGCCTCTACCCCATACTGTCGGGCAGCGACTGAATCTCACGCGGGATTTTTCTAGAATTTGCGGCGCGCTCGGCAAGCACGCCCTAGCGATTTGCGAACTTACGGCGTACCCCCTGTTGGAAAAGCCAGTTAACGGGATTGATTCCCCTCACAATATTCACGTGCGAGATGGACCAATGCCGGATCATCCGATGTCAGGAACTCCTTCAGCATCGCCTTGCCACGCGCAATGTCTGTTGGAGTCGACGACCGCACGAGATTCTGCGCGGAGCAGAAGAGTACGGCGTTCGTCTCGTGCACAAAGGGACTTGCCGCCACATATCGGACACCCGTCCGCTCGTCATCCCGCGTGTCGATCGCTACGGGAACACCGCACAAAAGCCGTGAAACAGTCTCCTGTTCCGCTTTGGGATCACCTGCCTCCCTCCCTAGTGCCATGAACTTCCCCGGTTCTCTCGACCGGCGGGCGATGGGAACATACACCCACTCAGATAAGTTTCCGAAGACGTCGTGCATCCCCAGCGCGTTTGGGCTTTTCCTGTCACTCCACCCACCTCCCAGCTGTACGGCATGTACCCACTCCAGCAGATCGGTCGGCGTAAGTCTGAATCCCATCACCGTTCGCATTTGAATGTGCGGGAAATAGTAGATGTCTCGACCAGACACACAACTGGGAAGATTTGAAAATTCATCATACTTAATCGCCGGTTTTCGCATGCTCGCCTGAAGGTCTAGAAAATTCTTGCCACCAAGTTCCATCATTTGCCGTTCGGTGGCTTCACCGACTGCAATCCAATAGCCGTGACCAACCTGCAGACGACCTGTCCTGTTCGTTTTCGTGGATGGATCCGTACAACTCACCTCCACGTCGCCGGGTGGACACCAGACGAAATCGAATGGCGTTCCATTAGTCGTCCAGATTCGAACAGGCGTTCCAGCGACTGGATCCCGCCTGAGTGTCAGCGTGACGTTTGTCGTGTCTGTCCAGTCTGCATGGATGCTACGCATCTTTGCCGAATAGGATGCGTCACCCCGAATCACCACGGCATGAAGCCAGTTATAGAGGGAATACGGCTTCGCCTTCTCCGCAAAGCGATAGGGCATTTGAATCGACTGGTTGTCGAGATAATAACGAACG
>JAFYQC010000144.1 GCA_017547265.1 Kiritimatiellia bacterium
CTTCCGATAGTGAAAGACCCCCAGGCAATTTGCGGCCAATGGCACCTCGTGCGCGAGATTGGGCACGGCGCGTACGGCACGGTATATCTTGGAACATTGGAAAATAGGTCAGACCTGTTTTCCAATGAATGCGTTGCCGTGAAGGTCTGCCGCCGGAGTGATGTCGGCGATGAGCGATACGAACGCGAGCTGCGCGGCGTGAAGCTCTACAGCGCGATTCCGCCGCAGCAGGGACTTGTCCGCATGAGGGAGTTCGCGGAGGAGTCGTGGGGCTTCTATACGGTCATGGACCTTGCGGACGACGAGTTCGGCGGTGCGAGCACCGCATCAGCCGACTATCGGCCGAAGACGCTCGCCCGCGTGATCGAAGGCGAAAAGGCATTGCCGCTTGGCGAATGCGTGAAGCTCGGCATTGCGCTTGCGAAAGGACTCGCCACGCTTCAGCGTCATCACCTGCTGCATCGCGACATCAAGCCCGGAAACGTGATTTACGTTGGTGGATGTCCTGTTCTCTCCGATCCGGGACTTGTCGTCGAAGAGTCCGAGGCTGCATCGCTTGTTGGAACGGAGGGCTATGATCCCCCAGAGGGCTTCACCGCTGCGCCAAGCGACGTCTATAGTCTTGGGCTCACGCTCAAGGCCGCGAGCTTCGGACGGAGCATTGAGGAGCTGGACAAGGGACCTGCGATAGAGGCCGATACGGGCGCGAAGTTCTTCCCTGCGTGGTGGCGCATCCTCAACAAGGCGACGGATCCCACGCCGTCCAGCCGCTACCAGTCCGCCAAGGCGCTGCTGAAAGAGCTCAAGAGTCTTCGCCTCAGAATGGTGGTTGTTAGATTCTCATGGATATACAAGTCGGTAATAAGTCTTTTGGGTGTGGTCGCGGTTGCTTACGTATATGTGTCTTATCGCGACAGGAGGAGATTGGAGGCCGACAGAAAGAGGTTAGAAGCCGAGATTAAACCCCTTAAGTTGATAGCGGACAATCTGCGGACTCTAAATGAAATGTCAACGCAGGATGATACAGTATGGATCTCATTTAACGGATCGTATTATTGCCATACGGATGAGTCTCACAGGCAAAGGCTTAAAAGGGTAGAGGAGAAGGATCCGGTCAGCGCTACGAAAATGCGCGGTATCCTCGACAAGATGCTGGAGGTTGATAAGAAGGGCGAAGAAAACAACAGGCGGATCAAAGCCCTGCATGATAAAGCAGCGTCGGGACAAGATGCCGCCGAACGGTACAATCAGGCCGAAATGATTTCCATGGAGAATGAGAAACTCGTTAAAGCATGGCTCTCCCTTCTTGAGCAGTTTACAGAGATAGAGGATGCTGTTAAAGATAAGACAAGCAAATGACATACAGGCACTTCAACAATGAATCGACGCGTTCAAGCGTCATAAAGGCGGTCGCAGATACGGAAAACGAGGCGGCGTGGAACCGGCTTTTCGACCTCTACGCCGGATTCGTCTATTCAATCGTGCGGCGCAAAGGGCTTAACGCTACGGACGCGGATGACATCGTGCAGATCGTCTTCGGCGACCTTGCACGGAACCTTCCCACGTTCAAGTATGACCGCGAAAAAGGTCACTTCAGGTCGTACCTGACAGGACTCGTCAACTGGCGCGTCATGGATATGCTTAGAGCCGGCAAGCGCGACGCAGACCAGAAGGCAGACTTCTGGGAAGAGATGAAAAGGATCGGTCAGGGCAACGACGTATTTGCAGAGCGCGAATGGCAGGCGGCCGCAATGGAGGAAGCGTTGCGCCGGATGAAACTCGATGTCCGCCCCGAGCATTACGCGGCGTTTGTCGCGAGTGCGGTGGAGGGACAGGATACGGAAACCATCACGAAGCTCTATGGCATCTCCCGCGACAACCTATACCAGATTCGTACGCGTCTCACGGAGAAACTGCGCGAGACGGTGGCGAAGGTCATCGCCGAGATGGATTCGCCTGGTGCGCCCGGTCCTCTGACTTGATGGCGTCCGCGACAAGCGAGACAAGTCCGTGCTCGTTTTCTTCATCGAGCCACGCCCACTGTCCGTTAGGGTTGAGTTCAAGGAACCAGAGTTCGCCATCCTTTCGGATGAAGTCGAAGCGCCCGAACTTGTAGCCGGTTTCGTTCATGAAGCCTTTGATGGTGCTTTCGTCATGTTGAGACAGCGGGCATCGCGGCCATGCTGTCGGTTTTTCCATAAGCGATTTTCGGGAATCTTCGCCGCCGAACGAGTTGCGCGACGCATGGGCTGCGTACGTCTTGCCGTCAATATAGACAACTGTCACTTCCTCTTCGCCGTTGATTCTCGCCTGCACGAACCAAGGATAGCTGAGATCAAGGGCGCAGGGATCAACTTCTTTCACAAAGAAGACTTTGTCTTGGCCAATTGGAGTTGATGTCATAGACTTGACGACCCATCTGTCGCGCTTTAGTTCTTCTGGCAGTTCTCCGTGGAAGAAGTGCCACGGCGCGACGCGAAAATGCTGTTCGGCGACAAGCAACTGGCGGAGCTTGCCGTACTTGTTATTCCGACTGCGTACCAGCGCGGTCAGCCCGCGGCTTTGGCACTCGCGGAAGAAATCGTTGAAAAGTTCTGTCGTCTCTTCACGACGCCAATTTTCGACGCAGCCGAATTTCGGAATGTCGATATGGTCGAAGTACATGGGCTTGCGGAGATAGAAGGACGTGAAGGTACGATCCGTTATTTCCCGCCCCGAAACCTTATCGACAATGCGGAACCCGTTGCGATGGAAGTCCCACGCGAAGTTCATCGGCTTGTCGATGTTGAAGCGAAAGACATCATTCGCATCCAGCTCCTTCATGACGATGCTGGTGGTTGTATCCTGGCTGCAGGTGGAAATGAAGATCATAAGAAGAAACTTTGAGAGCTCTGTGTTCTTTGTGGCTTATGAAAAGGGGCTGGCAGAACCAGCCCCTCTGCGGCTTATACCGTTGAGAGACGATCAGTCCCACGTGTTCGAGTCGTCCATTTTGCCAAAGCAATAAGTGAAGTTCGTGGACAAGCCGACGGCTGTCTCGACTTCACTGAGACCAAGATCAGAGATGTTGGTCGCAATATCATTTGGTGTCATTTTTCTGTTTCTCCTTTGTTTTTGGTTAACCAAGTGTAGCGGACACCCATCCGTTACGCCCTTATATACGACGCAATTTCCTAAATCTGACAAAAAATCTTTTCGTCACACAGATTGATGATTGCGTCATCGTGGCTGACGAGAAGAACGATACGCCCCGGAGCGAGTTTGCGAAGCAGTTTTTCGAAGGATGCGCGAGCTTCCGCGTCAAGGTGGTTTGTGACTTCATCTAAAACAAGCACGCTTGGATTTCGCACAAGCGCGCGGGCGATTGCGAGACGCTGCAATTCGCCGCCGGAGAGCGATGGCTCACGCAGGCTGATGCGCGTGTCGAGTCCGTCCGGCAGTCTTTTGATGATGTTGTCAAGTCCGCTTTGCTTGATCGCCGTCTTGATATCCTCGTCCATGAATCTTGGGTCTCGTAGGGTGATGTTGTCGCGAATGGAGCCAGAGACAAAAAGGCTATCCTGAAAGACGATTCCCAGCTCACGTCTGAAAGCACCTTCATTAAGCGCCTTCATCGGTACTCCGTTGACGAGGATCTCGCCAGACTGCGGTTCGAGCGCGGCAGTCGCCAGCTTGAGAAGCGTCGTCTTGCCCGTACCGGTGGCGCCGACAAGCGCGTATATCCTGC
>JAFYQC010000145.1 GCA_017547265.1 Kiritimatiellia bacterium
GGTTGCGGCGGAAGCGCTCTCCACAGGGCTACCCGTGGTGATGCAGGACCTCCCCGCCCTGCGCGACGTCTACACGACCGGATGTCTCAAGGTCCCCTTTGGCGACCGCGACGCCTTCGCCGCGGCGGTCGTCTCGCTTCTCACCGATCCGGCAAAATACGCCGCGACCGCCCCGACCCCCGATCAGCTCGTCGCGCTCCGTACCCATTGGAACTGGGAATCCCGCGCGGCGGAATTCGACCGCTGGCTGGACGAACTCAACGCGGATGTGTTATCATACCCCCATGCCAAAAGAACTGGAAACGCTCTATATGACGGACAACTGCACGACGGTGGCGGACTTCATCCGCTCTCGTCCTGCCGCGAGCGCGCCCTTTCTGATCTCAGCCGTGTTCGAGTGCTTGCAGAAGCATTTGAATCTCAACCGGGCGGAGCTCCAAATAGCAGCCCGCGCGATTCGATACGCAAAGTAATCGAAGTCATTAAACAACTCACCTGTGGATTTTTCGCATGAGAGTCGTCCTCATATCCGTTGTCCGCGACTTCGCCATGCACGCCAAGTGCATAAAAGACAACCCGTTCTGCCGCGAATGCGAGATTGCCGCGATTGACAACCGTGAACGAAACGACGGGATTGGCGTCTGCTACAACCGTTTCCTTGCTTCGCGTCCAGCGAACGAAGACGCCTGGTACGTCTTCTGCCACGAAGACTTCGAGCCAAAAGAGCCTCTCCTCGACCGACTGACCGCGCTGGACCCCTCCTGCCTCTGGGGCCCGATCGGCGCGACGACGCGCGTCCACTTCGACATCTACCACCAATGGCAGCTCCTCGGCAGCGTTGAAGAGTGCAAGAAAGACGGTTCCTGTCGACATATGATCGGCACGGCGGCACTCCTCGGCACACCCGTCGAGACCTTCGACTGCCAATGCCTGGTCGTTCACTCTTCACTCATCCGCGGACTCGGGCTCCGCTTTGACGAGAACCTGACCTTTGATCTTTACGTCGAGGACTTTTGCATTGCCGCGCATGAAAAAGCCGCGATTCCCTCGCGCATTCTCCCGCTCGCAGCCTTGCACTGGAGCGGCGGCAACATCCAGCCGCGCTACTACCGCCAAGAGACCTACCTGAACGGCAAATACCCAAACGCCTGTTACACCGGCACCTCATCCTGGATTCTCGGCGGCAATCCGCCTGTTTTCCGTCGGCTGACCGTCGCGGCAAAACGGCTACTTCTGCGAAAACGACCGCTCTTACATCGTTTAAGACGCAAGGACGATCGGATCCTTAACTAGCTTGCTATAAACGCGGTCGTAGAGGAACCCCTTGAACGGTTTCGGGATTAACTTTGCACCGTTGCGCCGGATCCATCCGCGCAACGCCTGCTTGCGCCGCTCCCACCGCGTCCGATCGTAATAGCCCGCCGGCGGTTCGTAGATCAACGCGGAGAACTTCTTCTGGTTCTCGCGGATGTAGTCGGGATACCGCTCGTCGATCGGCACGGCGAAATACCGTCCGCCGCATCGCGTAATGTCATCGCCACGCTCAATGATTTTTGAAACCCAATCAGCGTCCTCGCTGTTCTCATGAACAAACTCGATGGCTATGGACTTCACCTTCTGAACGACCGCCGCGGCACCTCCGAGATAGGAGAAGTGCCACCCGGCGTTCGGAATGAGACGGTTCGTCTGATATGTACGGATGTTCGTCGGCGTCGCGCCTTTGTTGACCCACGGATCGTGTTCGCCGTAAGGACGCAGTTCCTCGGTTTCTTCCAGCTCCTTTAATGTGCCGAAGTTCAGAACTTTTGCCGCAGTTATGACATAATGGGTATAATTCTTGTAATTGAGGTAGTAGGCGTAGACCTCCATTCCCAACGAGGCAACCCCCTTGATCCTCTTGCCGCGGAGTTTCGCTACCGCCTCAGGACGCAGAATCTCATCCGCATCGCAGATCGTCACGACGTCCTCGGGCCGCGCATCCTTCAGCCCCCGCGCGATTCCGTTCCGCTGCCAGTCTTCGCGCATCCAGCTCGCCTGACGCTCCGTGTAACCTGCCGGAGGTTCGGGAAAGTCATCAACGACGACATGGATGATCTTATCCCTGAACGCGGCAAACCGCTCCTTGTTTTCGTTAAAATAGAGCGGCTTCGGCTTGCCCGTGTGCGTCAGCGTCCCCTCAACAACAACGAACTTGTCGACGACATCCTTCAGGAGATTGAACCTGATCTCACACAGATCCAATTCGTTGTAGACAATAAAACAATCGTAGATCATCATGCTTGCTTAAACGCCTGGAGAATTTCTCCCGGCTTCAACATCTCGCAACCCTCAAAGATGTCTCGATACTGGGTCGGTATTTTATCAGAGCTAAAATCAGTTGTCGAATCCGGGACTTGCCAATTTCCGTAAGAAGCCGTTAAGTATTCAATGGCATTGGTCGGAATTGAAATCCTTGCTTTCCTATGCGTACCAAACTCACGAACTTCCAAACCCTTGAGCGGTGAACGCTTTCGCTCGTGCGCCATCACACCTGTCAGCACGCCTCGCTTCATGTCATATTGCGGGCAAAACACATAATGCCCCAAGTCTTCGCCGATTGAATGGCATTTGAAGAAGTCAATCGTAATTCCACCGTATGCAACCGTAATTTCCTGCACCTCGCCATGTATGGCAAACCCATGGACAAGCGAAAAACCTTCCTTCGAGAGTGCCGCATAGACAACCTGGATCGGCTGATCTGGTGGAATGGAGAAATCCATATCCGTATCATGCGCAATCATGCCATTCTCACGAATCAGCCCTAACAACGTGCCATGGTCGGCGAAATACCTGATGCCAGCCGCCGTCAATGCCTCGTGTATCTTGGAGCAGATTTCAAATCCCTTGGCCTGCAACAAGGCGCGGCACTTTTTGTTTTGCCGAACCGACATCCAGTCAAGCACCATACGAGCCAACGCCTGCCCACCCGGAACAAACGAAGCGCAATACCGAACGAAATGTAGAATTCGCTGCATAAGGTTTACGCTCTCAATTTCCTGACCCCATCATAAAGAGCTTGCATAGTCGGTATGCTCACGCCAGCCTTATCGGCGAACCGTAGCATTTCCTCCAAGCCGAATTGAACATCTTCCGTGAAATACCTTGAACTGAAATCCGGAACCCATCCATCTGCAGTTTGCAGCATTGGCGAAAGAATTGTCCTAAATGGAGGTATGCTCCGTATCTTTACTGTAAGCTCCCGGGCGGTCTTTACACCATAATGGTCAAGCACCGACTCATAATCCCTTTGCATGTCAATCGGATAGCGAGACATTACCTTGCGCATCTCACTGTCGGCGCTGATGTACAGTTCACTTGACTCGTCCGTCCATTCACCGTAAAACGGTGGATTGTCTGGAAATATTTTATGTCGCCAGTCTTTGAAAAGAACCACCAATCTCGACGGATGCAAAAGTGGATTTGAATTGCTGAACGCCAACGTCAAAAATGACGACAAATATTCCACGCGTCCACCGAACCAACGAAAACACAATTCGTCCCACGCGCCCGTCAGAGATGACGAAATCACAATTCTATGAACATCTCGATTGTCCGAAATCTTCACAGCCCTTCCGTATTCCACGATTCGCGAAATATAAGGTACACGCTGGAACCCAACAACGTTAATCCCTCGCGACTTAAGTAATTCAACATACTGAACGATTCGTGCGGGAGCCGGAACAAACGCGACCGTCGACCCCACATTGAGATACGGCAGAATTCTATCCAAGGTCTCTTCGATCGCAAACTGTGGTAACGCAACGAATATCAGATCCGCTGCGGACACGGCCCGTGCATCTTCCGTCGCACGAACATCAAATCGTGATTCAACAGTCTTTTCGCCTTGCTCAAATGACAATCGTCGCGTCCAATTTGTCGGCCGACGCGTAATGACCGTAACAGGTTGCGTCTGCGAGATTTTCGCCGCAATGGAATGGGCAATGTTGCCTCCGCCATAGACACAGACATTCACCGCCTTACCACAAGCTCCTTCATCGCCGACAAGAGCTGCTCGTTGTCTATCGCCGATTTAACCGCAATGCGGATGAAGTTCTTGTTGTCGAACCCCTTCTTGCCCGAACAGTCCTTCACCAAACAACCGGCTCGCGTCCAGAGCTCCATGACTAGCTTCTTTGACGTGTAGGGCTTCTTGACTTCACAAAGAACATAGTTCGCGGCCGACGGATAGACCTTGAGAAACTTGAACTTTGCGAGTTTCGCGACAAAGGCGTTGCGCTCTGCGGCAATCTTGCGGCAGGCGGCTCGATACTCGGAATTATACTTCTCCGCAATCTGCAGGAAGAACTCGCCGAACGAGTTGATGTTCCAAATCGAAAGCCGCTCCTGTATGAGCCGCGTCTGCATCTCGTTTGCGGAAGCAACAATGCCAAGGCGGAGTCCCGGCACTCCGTAGCTCTTCGAAACGGACTTCATGACATTCAAGTGTGGATTCTTCGCCAAAAACTCACTGTCGAGCAATGTGTACGGCTGGTCGGCAAAATCGACAAACGACTCGTCCACCAGAAGCCGAACGCCGTTTTTCTTCGTCCATTTGACAAGCTTCAGCACATCCGACTTCGGCAGGAAATTGCCGGACGGATTGTCCGGATTGATCAAGATGATCGAGCTCACCCTGTTCTTCCCGAAAAACCCAATCAAATCGTCCGCCGAATAGCAGAACCCCTTCGCCGCGGACGGCATGTAGACAACGCGCCGACTTTCCGCAATTCGATTCGGATATTCCTCAAATGTGGGATAGACGAATCCGATTTGTCCCGCCAGCATCCCCATCCACGCCTGTATGATCTCAGCCGCGCCATTGCCGACGGCCACCGTTCCGACCTTAAGCCTGAATGTCTTGGCCGCCAGGAGAGCATTCACCCGCTGACCGGACGGGTAATTCTCAAGAAGCGCGTCAAACGAATTCTTGATCTCCGCCCGCATCTTCTCCGGCGGATAGTATGGATTGACCAGATAAGTATAATCCTTAAGATGCGGATAGCGCCAATAGCCCCCAAATCGCTTCGCGAGCTTTGTCACCTGCTCCTCCGGGCTACAGAACATCGATTCGGCAATATCGAGGTCCTGAATGTCGTCAATCTCGTACCACTTCTCCCCCTGAAGTGGCAGGGCGTGCATAAGCGGCTTGTCCAGCAAGGTGATTACCCGAAGAACCTGCTCGTAATATTCATTGTCACCCAAGGCCTTCGAATAAGCCTTCAAGAACGGGACGTAGTCATTCTTGGAGAACTCCTTGGAGAACTTGTAGATGTTGACAGTCTTGTAATACGATGGTATTTCCTCGTAGACGAAGTCCTTCTTGGGCACAAACCGCTTGATCAGGTTGTTTTCATCCAGCGTCACGCACGTCCCATCCATCCAACTCTGGAACGCATCCACGACCGCCACATTCGGATGCGGGTCTTTGATGACCTTCTTGAGAATTGCATCCTCAATTATCAGGTCACTCTCCATGAGGATCGTGTCGTCTGCAGCCAGTTTATCCGCGGCGAGAGCAAGGGAATAGATGTTGTTCGTCTTATCGTAGATCGGGTTGTTGACATATTCAATCCGCATTCCCTTCCACGATCGTCCCACGAACTTCTTAAGCTTTGCGCCTTGATAGCCAATGACAAGAATTGTTCGCTTAAGTCCGATTTTCGCAAGCTGGTCCAGAGCCCGTTCAATCAAACGGACACCATTCACCTTCACCATGCATTTGGTATTATCCTGGGTCAGCTCCTTCAGGCGCTTCCCCATTCCCGCCGCGAGAATCAATCCTTGCATACCGCGTATTCTAGCATTTCCACCGCACCTTGTGGCGAGTCAATCAATTGAACCTCAGTCTGATTATGGCTTTAAACGATAGTATGTGATTCCCTGATTCGGATCCTTGCGGACAAATATGACATCAAACGCACCGCGAGCCCTCAACGTCACAAACTGACGGGCGAGAGTTGCACGACTCACGCCGACTTCCTGCACGAGTTTCTTCCAAAACGGTCGTACAAGTCCAGTCGCAGGATCGACCCGACTTGCGAGCGCCTTCAGAATCCGATCACCAATGTCCACAGGAATCTTCCGTGGCCGACCCCTTGGGTTTCCTTTGCTCGATGCCGTCGTACCATCTTTATCCTTTCCGTTCTTGATGCTGATTTCACAAATGCTCAATGCGCATCTCAAAATAGCCCAGATACGCACCTCACCACCCTTCAATCGGACTCTTTTTGGGGAC
>JAFYQC010000146.1 GCA_017547265.1 Kiritimatiellia bacterium
CAAAGGAGAAGTACCGCATCCTCCGCAACAAGCAGCAGATTTGGGACGGCAAGGTGCAGACGCTTCGCCACTTCAAGGACGAAGTCGCCCAGGTCACCGGTCAGCAGGAGTGCGGTGTGTGCTTCGCGGACTACGAGGAGTTCCAGGTCGGCGACATTATCGAGTGCTACACGCTCGAGGAGCTGCCAAGGAGCCTGTAGTTTCGTGCGCGTAGTCTTCATGGGTTCGTCCTCGGCGTCGGCCGAATGCCTCCACGCGCTTTTGCGCGAAAAGGGGTTCGATGTCGTCGGTGTCGTTACCCAGCCGGACCGCCCAACGGGCCGCGGCAAGGTCATGTCGCCGTGTGCCCTCGCGAAATACGCGGCAGACATGGGGCTTCGCGACATCATAAAGCCCGAGCGCGTCAACGACCCCGAGCCGATGGAGAAGATCCGCGCGTGGAAGCCCGACGTGATAGTCGTCGTCGCCTTCGGCCAGATTCTCAAGAAGCCGCTTCTCGACTTGCCGCTCTTCGGCTGCGTCAACTGTCACTTCTCGCTTCTTCCCAAGTACCGCGGCGCAGCTCCCGTCGTCGCCGCTCTCGAGGCGGGCGAGAGGATGACAGGCGTCACCGTGATGAAGATGGGCGTCGGGCTTGACGACGGGCCGATCATGCTCCAGAGCTTCGAGCCGATATACCCCGACACGACGGGCGGCCAGCTGATGGACGATCTCGCGATTGCCGGCGGCGTCGCGCTTGCAAAGGCACTTCGACTTCTTGGCGCGAACGCGCTTCCCCCTGAAGTCAAGCAGGACGAGAGTTCCGCGACCTACGCGCGCAAGCTCAAGAAGACGGACGGGCTCATCAACTGGGACCAGCCGGTGATCGAGATCGAGCGCAGGATCCGTGCCTACAATCCCTGGCCTTGCTGCTATACTTTTCTTCCCGAGGCAATGCGCAAGCGCGGCACCACCGGTCGCGTCGTCGTCTTGCGCGCCCGTGTCACGAAACTCGAGCCGTCGTGGAAAAGCGCCTCTCCCGGCACTGTCGTCAAGATCGACAAGGCGGGCCCGATAGTGCGCTGCCACGACACGGCGCTGCAGCTTCTCGAAGTAAAGCCCGAGGGCTCGTCCTGCATGGACGGCGGCGCATTTTGCCGCGGTCGCCAGCTCGTCCCCGGCGAAACGGCGTTTTTAATGTCATAAGGAGGACTGAGCATGAACGCAAAGCTCGTCATTTCGCTCGGCTGCGCATTCATCGCCGCGGCGAGCATGGCCGAAATGGAGTACGCGACCCCCGAATCGCAGGGAGTCGACTCGCAGGCGATCCTCAACTGGATCGACGCGTGCGAAAAGACGTTCGATGGCGGGAAGGAAGGGAGCATCCACGGCTTTGTCATCGTCCGCCACGGCAAGACGATAGCCGAGGGCAGCTGGAAGCCATTCGACACGCTGAACGAGACGCATATGCTCTACTCCCACTCGAAGAGCTTCACCTCGTCTGCAGTTGGCTTTCTCGTGGACGACGGAAAGATCGACCTTGACGAGCGGGTAGTTGACATATTCCCAGACGAGCTTCCGGCGGATCTGTCCGACAATCTCCGCCAGCTCCGCGTGCGCGACTTGCTCACGATGAACGTCGGCAAGAAGGACCATCTTTTGAGGACTGGCGGCGACTGGGTCAGGGAGTTTCTCTCCAAGGACTTCGAGAAGAAGCCCGGCACCGGCTTTCGCTATGATTCCGACGCGACCTACATGCTAGCGGCGATTGTCGAGAAGCGCACGGGACGCAAGCTCATGGACTTCCTCAAGGAGCGCATGTTCAACAAGATCGGCATCTCGTCGGCTTGGTCCACTACCTCGCCCCAGGGGATTGCCTGCGGCGGCTGGGGCATGAACATGACGACGCGCGAAATTGCGCGTTTCGGCCAGCTCTATCTCCAAAAGGGCAAGTGGGGTGGCGAATGCATCCTCTCCCCGAGCTGGGTCGCGCTTGCGACTACGCGCCACACGTGGAGCGGCTGGGGCAATATCGGCGTAAAGGCGCTCGGCGAAGGCAGCGACTGGGAGCAGGGCTACGGCTTCCAGTTCTGGCGTTGCCACCACGGGGCGTATCGCGCCGATGGTGCGGCCGGGCAGTTCACCGTCATCCTGCCCGAGCGCGACATGGTAGTCTCGATCAACGCGGGTCTTCGTGACATGCAGAAGGAGCTTTCTCTCATCTGGGAGCATATTCTTCCGGGGGTGAAGGACGCGTCTCTTCCCGCTAATTCGGCTGCGCTTGCCGCGCTGCGCGCCAAAATCGCATCGCTGGAAATCAAGATCCCCGGGCTTAATCATGAATACGGGCCTCGGGCGTACGACGACCACGGGTCGGAGCTCCATTCTTTCACGTTCAAGGACAATCCACGTGGTTTCAAGTCCTTTACCTACCAGAAGGGCGACAACAACGTATATGCGTGTATGCTCGAGACGCGGGCCGGACGGCAGCATTTCGTCGCAGGAACCCCGCGGAGTCATCTTGGACTGTGGCAGAAGGGCTTGATTAGGATCGATACGGAGGAGTACGAGGGGCTTGGCGCTTATATCGGCGAGCACAAAATCGCTTCGGCTTGCTGGTATGATGCCGACGGCGCTTTCCATCTTAAGGCCTACTTAACGGGCGATACGGGATATCTTGAGCTTACGGATAAGAACGGCAAGCTCTCGGGCGAATTTTGGGCGATGAACGGCTGCAAGTTGGAGTCGAAATGACGGTTGTTGGGATGCTGGCCGACAATAAACGAAATGAAGCTCGTTTCAGACGCAAAAAAACTAAATTTTCCCCCTTGCGCATAGCGAGGGGTTTTTGATATACTATTCATAATTCTCGCAAGAGAAGGGTCGCGATACGGGCGAGTCTATCCCGTCGCGTCGTGACCGTTGAGTTCTAAGCTCGCGGTCGCGAAAAGCGGTCGCGAGCCTTGTTTTTGTGGGGATTGCTGGGCCGAAACCCAGTCGCGAGCGAGGCGCCCAACGGGCCTCACGCGTCGACGCCGAGAGACTGCGAAAGCGGTAAGGCGCGCGCGGAAGTCGCGACCGTCTAGGCACAGGAACGAAGGGACGAAGGCGAGAAGAAAGGTTCGAGCCCGAGTCGAAACTGAAAAGAAGAAAAAGGAAAAGACAATGCAGCAGCAGAGAGTCCGCATCCGCCTCCAGGCATACGATCACCGTGTGCTTGACCAGGCCGTCGGTGGTATCATCGACACGGCCCGTGGCACGGGTGCGCAGGTTGTGGGGCCTATTCCGCTCCCCACGCGCGTCGAGCGCTTCACGGTGAACCGCTCGCCGAACGTCGACAAGAAGTCGATGGACCAGTTCGAGATGAGGACGCACAAGCGCCTTCTCGACATCGTTAACCCGACCGCCCAGACGATCGACGAGCTCAAGAAGCTCAATCTTCCCGCTGGCGTCGACATCACCATCAAGGTCTGATAGGAGGTCGACATGGAAGGTTTGATAGGCAAGAAGGTTGGAATGACGCAGGTTTACGACGTCGATGGCGTCAGGACCTGCGTTACCGTCATTGAGGTCGGGCCCTGCCCCGTCGTTCAGCTCAAGACGGCCGAGAAGGACGGCTATGTCGCCGCTCAGCTCGGCTTCGGCGAGCAGAAGGTCAAGCGCCTCTCCAAGGCGGTCGCGGGTCACCTCAAGAAGACCGGCGGCCAGGAAGGCGGCCTCAAGGTCCTCAAGGAGTTCGCTCCTGACGCGGGCGAAGAGGTGAAGGTCGGCGACGTCCTCACCGTTGGCAATTTCGAAGGCGTCAAGTACGTTGACGTCACGGGCGTCACCAAGGGCAAGGGCTTCGCGGGCGTCATCAAGCGCTACGGCTTTGCCGGCGGCAACATGACCCACGGCGGCCACTCCAAGCGCCGCACCGGCGGTCTCGCCGCGCGCGACCTCCCCGGCTGGATCGAGAAGGGCAAGAAGATGCCCGGCCACATGGGCGCGGTCACCCGCACCACGACGAACCTCGAGGTCGTCGCGGTCCGTCCCGAGGACAATGCGCTCCTCGTCAAGGGTTCGATTCCCGGTGCCCGCAACGGCATCGTGATCGTCCGCAAGTCCCTCAGGAACAACGTGAAGAAGGGGGCGAAGTAATATGAAGAAGATCGAAGTCGCTTTCGACCAGGCCCAGCTTACGCTTGACAAGGGCGAGCAGGCCGTCAAGGACGCGGTCACCGCCATCCGCAACGCTCTCCGCGCCGGAACGGCGTCCACCAAGTCCAAGGGCGAGGTCGCCGGCTCCAACAAGAAGCCGTGGAAGCAGAAGGGCACGGGCAACGCCCGCGCTGGTTTCCGCCAGTCGCCTGTTTGGCGTGGCGGTGGCGTCGCGCACGGCCCTCATCCGCGCTCCTACGAGCAGAAGATCAACAAGAAGGTGATGAAGCTCGCGTTCGCGCGTGCGTTCTCCGACAAGCTCGTGGCGGGCGACGTCATCGTCCTCGACGAGTTCAAGTTCGAGGCGCCCAAGACGAAGCTCATGGTCAAGCTCCTCAAGGAGCTCGGCGTCGAGCGCACCGCGTGCATCGTCCAGAAGGACGTCGACGACACCGTCGTGCTCGCGGCGAGCAACATCCCCACCGTCGACTATTCGACCGCCCAGGCGCTCGACGTCTACACGGTTCTCGCGAACCGCAAGCTCGTCTGCGACAAGGACGGTTTCGACGCGCTCATGGCGCGCATCGCCAAGTAAGGAGGACGTCATGACGATCAAGGAACTTAAGGAAAAGACCGAGGGCGTGATCCTCAACGTCCTCATCACCGAGAAGGGCTCGCGCCTTTCCGCCGAGAACCGCTACCTCCTCGAGGTCGCGCCCGACGCCCGCAAGCCCGTGATCGCGGCGATGGCCGAGAAGGCCTTCGGCGTGCACGTTCTCGCGGTCAAGACCGCCAACATGAAGGGCGGTCTCAGGTACATCCGCGGCACCCGCCGCGCGGTGACCGAGGCGACCTGGAAGAAGGCAATCGTAACCGTCAAGCAGGGCGAGCGCATCGAGCTCGCGTAAGGGAGACTTAACGATATGGCACTCAAGAAATACAAACCCCGTTCGTGCGGCATGCGCTTCCGCGAGTCCGCCACGTTCGAGGAGATCACCGAGAAGAGGCCCGTCAAGCGTCTCACCAAGGCAGTCCGCAAGACGGCCGGACGCAACAACCAGGGCCGCATCACGACGCGCCACCACGGCGGCGGCGCCAAGCAGCGCATGCGTATCGTCGACTTCAAGCGCAACAAGTTCGACGTCGAGGCGACGGTCAAGGACATCGCCTACGATCCTACGCGCAGCGCCTACCTCGCGCTTATCGAGTACACCGACGGCGTCAAGAACTACATTCTCGCGCCCGAGGGCTTGAAGCCGGGAATGAAGGTAATGAACGGCGCCAAGGCCGAGGCCACTGTCGGCAACTGCCTGCCGCTCTCGCAGATCCCGCTCGGGCTTTTCGTCCACGCGGTCGAGCTCGTGCCCGGCAGGGGCGCGGCGGTCGCCAGGAGCGCCGGCAACTCGTGCCAGGTCATGGCTCGTGACGGCAGCAGGGTGACGCTCAAGATGCCTTCGGGCGAAGTCCGCATCTTCAACGGCCGCTGCCTCGCCACGGTCGGCTCGGTCGGCAACAAGGACTGGGGCTCGATCAAGCTCGGCAAGGCCGGCCGCAAGCGCTACCTCGGCATTCGTCCGACGGTTCGCGGCGTCGCCATGAACCCTGTCGACCACCCGATGGGCGGCGGCGAAGGCCGTACGTCCGGCGGCTCCAACCCGCGTTCTCCGTGGGGCAAGCTCGCCAAGGGAGGCAAGACCCGTCCGAAGCGCAAGGCTTCCAACAAGATCATCGTCAAGAGGAGGAAGTAATCCATGTCGCGTTCTCTTAAGAAGGGACCCTATGTGGAGGAAAGCCTCCTCCGCAAGGTCGAGAAGATGCAGGCGAGCGGCAAGAAGCAGCCGATCAAGACCTGGAGCCGTCGTTCGATGGTGCTCCCGGAGTTCGTCGGGCTCACGTTCGCCATTCACAACGGCCGCCAGCACATGCCGGTGTTCATAACTGAAAACATGGTCGGCCACAGGCTCGGCGAGTTCGCCCCCACGCGCACGTTCAAGTCGCACGGCAACTCCGCCGCCAAGGCCGAAGCCAAGTAAGGGGAGATCCATCAATGACATTCCTCTACAAGATTAACAAGAAGGGCGCGACCGCCGAAGGGTGCATCACCGCCTCCGACGAGGCCGAGGCCAAGGCCAAGCTCGACGCCAAGTTCCCGAAGGGCTCCGGCGTCAAGGTGCTTGACATGGAGCAGGTCTACGTCGCGACGATCCGCAACACCAGGATGAGCGCGTTCAAGGGCCGTCCGCTTGCCGGCGCCTGCCAGGGGCTTCCCGCTTCCGAGGCGCTCAAGCTCGTCGAGTTCTCGCCCAAGAAGGCCGCCCAGATCATCAAGAAGACGATCCTGAGCGCACTCGCGAACGCGAAGAACAACGATTCCGTGGCTGACGCCGCGGGGCTCACGGTCAAGCTCTGCGTCCTCGACGAGTCCGTCAGGATGCGCCGCTACTGGCCGACCGCGCGCGGCTCGGCTCACCCGATCGCCCGCCGCATGTGCCACTGCAAGGTCATTCTCGCTGCGGCGAAGAAGGCCAAGAAGGGAGCGAAGTAATATGGGACAGAAAGTCAACCCCGTAGGCTTCCGCGTAGGCGTCACGCACGCCTGGGGCAGCCGTTGGTTCGCGCCCAAGAAGATGTTTGGCGCGTTCCTCGTCGAGGACCAGAAGATCCGCGACGTCTGCAAGAAGCGCCTCGCCGAGGCCGGGATCTCCAGGATCCTCGTCGAGCGCTATGCGAACCGCGTCCGCGTGACGCTGTTCAGCGCACGCCCTGGCGTGATCATCGGCCATAAGGGCGGTGACGTTGAGGCGATTCGCGCCGAGCTCGAGAAGATGACCAAGAAGGAAGTCTACATCGAGATCAAGGAAGTCCAGGGAGCCGACGCGGACGCGCAGCTCGTGGCCGAGGGCATCGCCCAGCAGCTCGAGCGCCGTATCGCCCTCAAGCGCGCCATGAAGCGCGCGATGAAGGTCGCGATGGACATGGGCGTCGACGGTATCAAGGTCCACGCAGGCGGCCGTATCAACGGCGCGGAAATCGCGCGCGTCGAGTGGTCCCGCGAGGGCAAGGTGCCGCTGCACACGCTCCGCGCGAACATCGACTACGGCTTCGCTGAGGCCAACACCACCGCCGGCAAGATCGGCATCAAGGTGTGGATCTGCAAGAAAGAGGGTTTCCAGGCCCGTCAGCCGCGCGGCGAACGCCGTGGCGAGCGTCGCGAGCGCGGAGACCGCAAGGAAGGGAAGTAAGCCATGCCTTTGATGCCTAAGAGAGTCAAGTACCGCAAGGTTTCGAAGGGCAGCCGCGCCGGATACGCCACGTCGGGCACTGAGCTCGCGTACGGCGAGTTCGGCCTCAAGGCGCTCACCCGCGGGCTTCTCACCGCAACCCAGATCGAAGCTTGCCGCGTCGCGATCAACCGCGAAATGAAGCGCAAGGGCAAGCTCTGGATCCGCGTGTTCCCCGACAAGCCCGTGACACGCAAGCCGATCGAAGTCCGTATGGGCGGAGGAAAGGGCAACCCGGAGTTCTGGGCGGCCGTCATCCTCCCCGGCAAGGTCCTCTTCGAGGTCGGCGGCGTGAGCGAGGAAGTCGCGAAGGAGTGCCTCCGTCTCGCGGCGACCAAGATCGGAATCCACACGAAATTCATCACCCGCGCAGGAGTCAAGATCTAATGAGCACGGAAAACACAACCCGCGGCGCGCGCAAGGTCCGCAAGGGCGTCGTCGTCTCGAAGTCTGGCGCGAAGACCGTCAAAGTACGGGTTTCGTACCGCGAAATCCACCCCGTGTACGGCAAGGTCGTCACGCGCAACAAGAACTACCATGTGCATGACGAGGCCGACGACGCAAAGGTCGGCGACACCGTCACAATCATGGAAACGCGTCCGCTCAGCGCTACGAAGCGCTGGCGCATCGTGAAGTAAGGAGTAGGTCATGCTTCAGGAACTCTCCAACCTCGTAGTCGCGGACAACACAGGCGCCAAGCGCGCCATGTGCTTCCGCATCCTCGGGCAGCGCAAGGAGTACGCCCATCTCGGCGACTTCATCCGCGTCGCCATCAAGGAAGCGTCCCCCACGGGCGCAGTCAAGAAGGGCTCGGTCGCGACCGCGGTCGTCATCCGCACCGGCAATCCGATCCGCTGCGCGGACGGCTCGTCGGTCCGCTTCGACCAGAACGCGTACGTGCTGCTCGACTCTTCCAAGAAGAACCCGATCGGCTCGCGTGTGTTCGGCCCCGTTCCGCGCGAACTGCGCGAAATCAACAAGGACAACGACGCCGTGCACGGTCTTTACATGAAGATCCTGTCGCTCGCGCCGGAAGTTGTCTGAGAAGGAGCTCTTAAAATGGCTATCGCACGTATCAAGAAGAACGACACCGTCATCGTCATCAGCGGCAACGACGCCGGGAAGACGGGAACGGTGATCAGCGTGGATCCCAAGAAGGGCACCGCCATCGTAGGCGGAGTCAACGTCCACAAGAAGGCGATGCGCCGCACGGAGAAGACCGCCGGCGGACTCATCGACAAGGAACTGCCGATCAGGCTCTGCAAGCTGATGCCCTACGACGCCGAGAAGAAGGCGGGCGTCCGCGTCAGGACCGGCGAGAAGGACGGCAAGAAGGCCCGCATCTCGGTCAAGAGCGGCAAGGCCCTCTAAGGAAGGAACGAATCATCATGGCAAGACTAAAGGACGAATACGCGAGCCGCATGGTTCCCGAGCTCGAGAAGAAGCTCGGCACCACGAACAGGATGCTCGTTCCCCGCCTCCAGAAGATCGTCGTGAACATGGGCTTCGGCATCGTCTCCAAGGACGAGCAGAAGACCCTCGTCGACGACCTCGCGGCAATCACCGGCCAGAAGCCCCTGCTCTGCAAGGCGAAGAAGTCGATCTCGAACTTCAAGCTCCGCGAGGGCATGGTCATCGGCGCGAAGGTCACGCTGCGCGGCGAGCGCATGTGGGAGTTCGCAGACCGCCTCATCTCGGCGGCCCTTCCGAGGATCCGCGACTTCCGCGGCGTCTCCAACAGGGGCTTCGACGGGCGCGGCAACTACACGCTCGGCATCAAGGAGCACACGATATTCCCCGAGCTCGTCGAGTCTTCGGCGCACTCCGGCATGGACATCACGTTCGTGACGAGCTCCACCGACAACAAGGCCTCCAAGGAGCTTCTCGTCTCCATGGGAATGCCGTTCGCAGGAAGGAACTAAGCCATGGCAAAGCAGTGTCTCATTGAAAAGCAGAAGAGGACGCCCAAGTTCAAGGTGCGCGCGTACAACCGCTGCCAGC
This sequence comes from Kiritimatiellia bacterium, assembly GCA_017547265.1. The sequence goes on from JAFYQC010000146.1 coordinate 9,402, forward strand.
GCTGCGGTCGCCGCCACGCGTATCTCCGCAAGTTCGGCGTCTGCCGTCTTTGCTTCCGCGAACTCGCCGTCGCCGGTCTCATCCCCGGCGTGACGAAGGCCTCGTGGTAACCAAAAGGAAAGGAATCACCGAAATGACAATGGATCCCATTTCCGACATGCTCACGACGATCCGCAACGGACAGAAGGCCCGCCTTCACTCCGTCGCGACCCCCGCGAGCAACCTCAAGGGCGAGATCGCCCGCGTCATGAAGGAGTCCGGCTACATCGCCGACGCCGTCACGACTTCCGAATTCCCGAAGAAGCTCGTCATCACGCTCAAGTACTCCGACAAGGCGGTTCCCGCCATCACGGAGCTCAAGCGCGTCTCGAAGCCGGGTCTTCGTCGCTACGCTCCCGTCAGCAAGATCCCCTCCGTCCTCGACGGCATGGGGCTCGTCATCCTCTCGACCTCCAAGGGCGTCATGAGCGGCGCCCAGGCCAAGAAGGAGAAGCTCGGCGGCGAGGTCATCTGCACAGTTGCATAATCAGGAGCCAAAGACAATGTCTCGAATCGGTAAAGAACCCGTCAAGCTCGCCGATGGCGTCACAGCCACGGTCGACGGGCAGAAGGTGACGGTCAAGGGAAAGCTCGGAGAGCTCTCCTACACGATGCATGAAGGCATCACGGCGAAGGTGGAGGCCGGCAAGGTCATCGTCGAATGCGACGACGACAAGAAGAACGGCAACTTCCACGGTCTCGCCCGCGCGCTGATCAACTCGATGGCGATCGGCGTGTCCACTGGCTACCAGAAGCAGCTCTCGATCGAGGGCACCGGCTTCAAGGCCGTCCTGAAGGGCAAGGAGCTCGCGCTTTCGCTCGGCTTCGCCTCCCCGAAGGTCTATGTGGTCCCCGAGGGTCTCACGGTGACCGTCGAAAACGACGGCCTCCAGGTGACGGTCAAGGGCATCGACAAGCAGCTGGTCGGCGAAGCAGCCGCCCGCATCCGCTCGTACTACCCGGCCGAGCCCTACAAGGGCAAGGGCATCAAGTACGTCGGCGAGCACATCCGCCGCAAACAGGGCAAGAAGGTCGCCTAATTTAGGGCGCAAGGAGCTAAAGTATGTTCAATCGCAAAGATCAGCGTCAGAAGCGCCACCTGCGCCTCCGTCAGCGCGTAGTCGGCACCGCGGAGCGTCCGCGCATGTCGATCTGCGTGACGAACAAGCACATGTACGTCCAGTTCATCGACGACGACGCGGGCAAGACTCTCGCCCAGGCGAATACGCTCAAGGACGAGAAGGCCAACACCGAAGTCGCGAAGTCTCTCGGCGCGAGGGCTGCGGAGGCCGCGAAGGCCGCCGGCATCTCGACCGTGGTCGTCGACCGCGGCGGCTTCAAGTACACCGGCCGCATCGCGGCGATCGTGGATTCGGCCGTCGAGGCCGGTCTCTCCATCAGCGCGAAGAAGGAGGACAAGTAATCATGGCTATGAATCGTGACAAGCGTCCGCAGGAACAGGGCGACGAGCTTGACGAGCACACAGTGTTCATCAACCGCTGCGCCAAGACCGTGAAGGGCGGTCGCCGCATGAGCTTCTCCGCCGTCATCGTCGTCGGTGACAAGGAGGGCAAGGTCGGCGTAGGTTTCGGCAAGGCCAACGAGGTCGCCGATGCAATCCGCAAGGGCGGCGAGGCCGCTCGCAAGGACATGCGCAAGATCACCATGAAGGGCAAGACCATTCCGCACGACGTCGAAGGCGTCTGCGATGGCGGCCGCGTGATTTTGAAGCCCGCCCCTGACGGCACGGGCCTCATCGTCGGCGGCGGCATGCGCCCCGTCCTCGAGGCGGCCGGCATCCGCGACGCGGTGGGCAAGTCGCTCGGCTCGAAGAACCGGCTCAACGTGGTCAAGGCCACCATGAACGCGCTCATGAAGCTCCGTTCGGCCGAGGAGATCGCGGCGATCCGCGCATAAGTGAAAGGAATCACAAGATGGAACTGCATAACTTGACTAACACCCCCGGAGCCCGCTCGCGCAGGAAGCGCGTTGGCCGCGGCTGCGGTTCGGGCATGGGCAAGACCTCCACTCGCGGCCACAAGGGCGCGGGCGCTCGCAAGGGCCACAAGCACAAGCTGACGTTCGAAGGCGGCCAGATGCCCCTCGTCCGTCGCCTGCCGAAGCGCGGCTTCAACAACGCCCGCTTCAACGCCAAGGCGCTCGCGGTCAACGTCTCCGACCTCGAGAAGAAGTTCGAGGCGGGTGCCGAGATTACGGTCGAGACGCTCGCCAAGGCGGGCTTCTCGGACAACAAGCGTCCGAAGATCAAGATCCTCGGCAACGGCGAGCTCACCAAGAAGCTCACCGTCAAGGTTCCCTGCTCGGCCTCCGCGAAGGCGAAGATCGAGAAGGCTGGCGGCTCGGTCGCCTAAGCCATCTCTTGATCCACGAAAAAAGCGCGGGCGGCAATCGCCCGCGCTTTTCGTTTTTGTTTAACTTCGAGGGTTGAGCCGCGCGCGGAAAAAGGGTATAATACGCGGCAAAAATTTGGGAAGGCGAAATGACTCTTGCAGAACTCGAGAATGCGAAGGCTGAAAGCCTGAAGGAAATCGCTGCGGCGAACGACGCCGCGGCGGTCGAGGCGCTTCGCGTAAAGTATGTCGGCCGCAACGGTTCGATCCCCGCGCTCATCAAGGCGATGAAGGACGTTCCGAAGGAAGAGCGTCCCGCGTTCGGCAAGGCCGTCCAGGCGTGGCGCGCCGAAGTTGAGGCCGCTCTTGCGGCGAAGGGCGCAGGCTCTTCGGGCGAGAAGGCGGTCGACGCCGATCTCACGCTCCCCGGCCGCTGGTGGGGGCTTGGCGTCAAGCATCCTCTCTCCCGCGTCATCGAGGAGACTGCCGCGATCTTCGGTCGTCTCGGCTTTACCGTCGCCGACGGCCCTGAGCTCGAGACGAAGTTCAACAACTTCACCGCGCTCAACACTCCCGCGCACCATCCGTCGATGGACAGGAGCGACACTTTCTGGTTTGGCGAAGACTGCCTCCTGAGGACGCAGACCTCGCCCGTGCAGATTCGCACGATGATGGCGAACAAGCCGCCGATCCGCGTGATCTGCCCCGGCCGCACCTATCGCCGCGACACGACTGACGCGACGCACTCCGCGAACTTCCACCAGATTGAGGGTCTTTACGTCGACACCAAGCCCGTCTCGCTCGCCGACCTCAAGTCGGTGCTTGCGTATTTCGCGAAGGAGATGATGGGTGACGGCGTGACTGTCAGGTTCCGCCCGCACTTCTTCCCGTTCACCGAGCCGTCGGTCGAAGTCGACTTCACCTGCCATGTCTGCAAGGGCAAGGGCTGCAACGTCTGCAAGCAGTCTGGCTGGATCGAGGTCGCGGGAGCAGGTATGGTCGATCCGCGCGTCTTCGGGCACGTCGGCTACGATGCCGAGAAGGTCTCGGGGTATGCGTTCGGCTTCGGCGTCGAGCGCATCGCGATGATCAAGTACGGAATTCCGGATATTCGCTGGCTCTACGAAAACGACGTCAGGTTCCTTTCGCAGCTCGCGTAGGATTTGGCAACTGGTAACCGGAAAGGAGGTGCGACATGATGGCGATCTACCGCTGGGAGAACGGAGGTCTCAGGGAGACTTCGGACTTTGCGCCGTCCTGTTGGATCAACCTCGTCGAGCCGACAACGACCGAGCTTGAGCGCGTCCTGACGCACACCGGTGTTCCGCGCGACTTCCTTACCGACCCTCTCGACGCCGACGAACGTCCGCGTTTCGACTACGACGACGATTCGTCCATTCTCATCGTCCACGTTCCGTATGCGGTCGAGGACGACGAGGTGGTTCCCTATCGCACGGTCCCGCTTGGCATTATTCTCGTCCGCGAGACGGTCATCACCGTTTGCAGCGCGCAGACTCCTGTCACGACGGCGTTTCTCGACCAGATCCGCCGCGTCTGCCCGCCGTCCGACCGCTATCGCTTTGCGTTCCGCCTGCTCTGGCACGGCGGTGTGTTGTTCCTGCGCTATCTTCACGACATCCACCAGCGCTCGCTTGCGCTCGAGGACGAGCTTCACGAGTCGATCTCGAACGAGGTTTTGTTGAAGCTCCTTACGATCGAGAAGTCGCTCGTCTACTTCACTACGTCGCTCAAGGCCGATACGATTGCGCTTGCCCGCGCGAACACGGCGCGCCAGCTCGTGATGAGCGAAGACGATCGCGATCAGCTCGAGGACGCTATGGTCGAGTACCAGCAGGCGCTCGAGACGGCGACGATACACGCGAACATCTTGAACGGCACTCTCGATACTTTTGCGTCGCTGATCAACAACAACTTGAACAACGTGATGAAGTACTTGACGGCGGCGACGATTCTTCTCGCCGTGCCGACGCTCATCGCGTCGATCTACGGCATGAACATTCCGCTGCCGTTCCAGCAGCATGGCAACGCGTTTGCGATAGTGATGGGCGTCTCGTGCGTCCTAGCCATTCTCATCGGCGCGCTTTTCGTTATCCTTTCCCGCAACCGCAAGTTCTGATGCCTTGCTTAATGGATTTGCCACGCGATTGATTTCAGCGTGGCAGTTGCGCTATAATGCGCCAAAAAGCCGTTTAAGGCAGGGGAAGTGACGGGAAGCAACGGAATTAGCAGTCGGGGACAGCCCGTCGCGGAGCTTAGCAGATGAAAAGAAGAGGACATAGATGGCGTTGGCGAATAGACATGGATGTCTTGCGCTGTATCTTGTTCTTTTCATTCCTTGTTTTAGTGTTTGCGCTGCTGGGATTGTTGGCGAATGGCATTGTGATTGTGGTGAGGATGTGTTTGCGCGGTGATGTGTTGGGCTTTGCTTTGCTGTCGGCTCTTGTTTTGCTTGTTATGGGATTCTTTGTAGTGCGGCGTGTTTCGAGAGGGCGGGAGTTTAAGGCGTTATTGTCGCGGGGTGTCGACTTCGGGCTGAAGGACGAGTCGCTTCAATTGGTTGACGAGATTATCGAAAAACACGGGAAGCGGTGTCGTCGGGCGTCCGCGCTTAAGGTTGAGGTCGCGCCGATGGTTCGATCAATCGCCAGCCGTTACAATTCGATTCGTATTGGCAAGAAGACTGTCTTTAACAGCCATGATCTGCGAACTGGCGATTCAATCGGCTTCAAGGGAAGCCCAGATGACAGTTATCTTGAGATCGCCCATGAAGACGAGTTTGGCTATCTTGTTAAATGCTCGCCTTCGGATGAAACAATCTACTATTGCGAGTACGAATGGATGCGCGAGCCGATTCCCCATGCAAGTGACATTCGCCACTACATCGCTTTACGATATCAAGAGCAGTCGGGGACAGGCCCCGCGAAAGCCTGATTTTTCAGTGCTTTCTTGACATCGGACCTGCCGCTACCCTCCGTTTTGGCAGCCTTTGCCGGCTTCCCGCCGGGCGGCGACCCCCTAAACGAATTCATATTCGGTTCATTTTTCTTTTTCCGAAATGTGGTATGATGTTTCTGTCGACGCAGGAAGCGTCGGCAGAAAGGACTACAAATGGCAAGACCGGCAAGGATCAAGAAATCGAACAACGGAACCGCGCGATAC
>JAFYQC010000147.1 GCA_017547265.1 Kiritimatiellia bacterium
CGGATGAATCCTTGTGCAGAGGGGGCGCATGGGCTTTCGATGGAGTTTCTCAGGCGGAATGGAATTCACCCAGCAAACGGGCTTGGGCGTTTCGTGGGTTTTATCGACGGGTGTGATCTGCTTGTCGCTCACAATCTTCCATTTGACTTGCGCATGTTGAAGAACGGATGTGTGAAGTATGGGGTTCATCATGCTTGGGATGGCGTGAGAACCTGCGATACGCTTGCCTTGGCCCGCCAGATGCATCCAGAATTTGAGTGCCATGCGCTTTGGCATCTGATTGACGCACTTGGCGTTGATGGAACAAACAGTCACGACGCTCTTGATGACGCACGAGCCTGCGCGGAGGTATTTTTCAAACTTGTAAACGAAAGGAACAAAAAGGATGGATGAGAAAGAGGTGCGTCTCCGTGAGCGTGTCATAGCCGGAGCACGCAAGAGGTGGAATGACACAGAGATGGATTTGTTTGCTGCCCAGAGGCTTGAGTTTGAGCTGTCCTTGATTAACAAGGGGGGCTGGACTGATTACTTTCTCATGGTTGCCGATATGGTAGAAGCGGCGAGAGGTGCCGGCGGCATTGTTGGCCCGGGGCGAGGACGGGCTGTGGCAAGTGTAGTGCTTTATGCGCTCGGCGTGACTGGAGTAAATCCGTTCAAACATGAAAACATCCTGTTTGAGCGTTTCCTTCCATCGGAGATAGCGAAAGATGCTTCGCTCATCTGTGTGGATTTTGACGGCATCGGCTATGCCGCTGCATTGGCGTATCTCAAAACGAGTTATGGCGAGATCAAAGCAGAGGAAAGGAAATCTCATGCCTCGCCAGAGTGTTGGCATGTTGGCGAGAGATGTATCGGCGTGACCCGTCTGGAAGCACTTGATCGGATTGCCTTCACGACAAAGTTGATCGCTGAAACCGGCGGCACGGTCCCAGACCTCGAGAATCTGCCAGAGGATGAGACTTCGGCGATGCAAGTGCTTTGCAGAGGTGATACGGCTGACATTCCTGGATTCGATACGCCGTCGGCCAGAAGGTGGATTCGCAGACTGCACCCGAACGATGTACGCGAGCTGGCGATTATACATGCCTTGCATCATGCATACATGAAGGACAAAATAGCCGCATATGAAAAATGCAGACAAGAAGGTGATGTTTCGGCAACATATAGCCTCAAGGCGGCAAAAGAGTATTTGTGGGAAACTAATGGTGTGATCGCATACGATGAGCAGGTCATGCTGTTGTTGAGACGGCTTGGCGGGTTTACCCGCGACGAGGCGTATAAATGTCGCAAGGCTTTGGCGTGCAAAATGAGCGAAAGAATAGCGGGGTTCAAGGAGAAGTTCATCTCTGGCTTTGTCGGTAATGAAGAGCTGTGCAAGGCTGAGGGGATTTCTGCCGATGAAGCGCACGGATTGGCTGGACGGATTTGGTCGGAATTGGAACATGATGCGATGTTCACGTCCCTGAAAGCGCACGACATTGCGCAGGTGCGGCTGGCCTATCTGTCGGCATATCTGAAGCACAACTACCCAATGGAGTGGATGTTTGCGGACGGCGAAATTTCCGGGATGCCGACAGTCAGGAAAGTTCGAGGGCAAATAACGCTACGCGACATTGAACATGCGTTGACGGTATATGACATGCGTGTGATTATGCTTGTCCGTCATGCGGAGCGGCCTCCGCTCGATCCGTCGGATACGACGTTTGGCGCACACCTCCCGATAACGGAGAAAGGCATGTCCGATGCTTTGACATTCGGAGGGACACTCGCACATTTTGTCCATGCAGGGGATGCCGCCGTCTTTGCAAGCGAAACATTAAGAACGATCCAGACGGCGCATGTTATCCACCGATGTTTTGTAAGACAGGATGAGTTGCCCTCTTCGGAAGTGAGGCGGTGCGGATATCTCGGAGGAAAATCGCCGTTCTTTGGATCGCTCGACGAGCGCATGAAACTGATTGCCGAAGGTCGCTATCTTGATCGCCTCAACGAGTATTACCGAGTGGGTACGCAACTTGGCTATCGTCCGCTTGCTTCTGCCACTGATGCGTTTGAGGATTGGCTGATAGAGACCTCAAGGATGTCGGGGCGGCCGCTCACAATTGCTGTCACCCACGATATCAACGTCGCTTCTTTTCTTGCCGGTCGTGGCGTTGTGACCTCCTTTACGAATGAGACATGGCCTCACTATCTTGACGCGGCGGTCATCATGCTTGACGGACATGGATATGCTGAATATGGGTTTCTGAAACATATCGATTACGGAGAAAAGTGAGAAGGTAACGTTGGCCCCGGCGTCGGAGTACAGCCAAGAGAGATTCTAATGCCGTGACACGACGGGGCCGCACCTCCAGTCGCACGAACGCATCCTGAACGCATCCGTCGAGGTAAACAACTTCGAGCCGGTCACTTTCGACGAACTCGTCGCTAACAACCAGAGGTACAAGGCAGAACGCCCCGAAAGAACGACGTGAGCAGGCGAGGCAGGACACAGGTCGGCCTGATTTCCTTCTGTTCATGTGTAGTTGTCTGTCTTTTCGCACGTATTGTTAGTACGCGAAAATGTATCTTTTCTACATTCGCCTTTTGCGGTTGAGCGAGAGATATAGTATACTATTACACAATCACTCACAAGGCATATAGGTGGATATCAATGGCGCTTTGCTACAAGAAACTCTGGCATCAGCTGATTGACCATGACATGACTCGCACAGACCTGCGCGAGGCAATCGGTTTGTCGCCCACAACACTTGCAAAAATGTCCAAGGGCGAGGCCGTCGCGACGCCAATCCTTGAGAAAATTTGCGGGACGCTCCATTGCAACATAGGCGACATCGTAGATTATGTCCCTGACGAACCAGCAAACATGCAGGAGCAGAAGAAATGAAACAGGCGAAGCGAGTGGCCGTTTCAAGCAATGAGTTTGGCGCGGTTCTGGAGATAATCAATGCGCATCGCGCAAAGGCCCTGGTGTCCGTAAACGTGGAGCATCTGCTCACGAACTGGGAGATCGGCGGATACTTGTCCGCCAAGATTAAGCATGAAGGCTGGGGCAAGTCAACCATCGACAACCTTGTTGACTACATACACACCCATGCGCCAAGTGAGCGGGGGTATGGGAGACGAAACCTATACAACATGGTTGCCGTCTATGAAGCGTTCACATCTTCCGATTTCGCAGCACTAGTTGCACGATACGGAAACCGAATTGTCCAGTCGGCGGCTGGACAATTGCCATGTGGGGAATTCGTGCAGCCGAGAGCTGCACAAATTCAAGCTGCCAATCTGCCAGAAGTGCAGCCAGCGGCTGCACAAATTGCCCCGATGCCTTGTGTCCTCGCGCTGACGACGTTCACGAATATTGTGGAGATTCTGAATCGCACCAGAACTGCACAGGAGCGTTTGTTCTACATCGTGTACTCCTTTAGGGAGCGCCTGAAGAAACTCGAATTGCGCCGTTGTCTTGTCAACGACACCTATTCGTCGCTTCTCGGTGGCGACAAGAAGAACTTTTCCAAGGCGCTTGTCGCGTCGTATCCCGATTCGCCGGTCATCTTCAAGGACTCGGCGTTTGTCGATTTCCTCAATCTGCCGGAGAAGCATTCCGAGAAGAAGCTTCGCAAGGGAATCGTTGCGAACATGAAGGACTTTATCCTGTCGATTGGCAAGGATTTCCTGTTTGTCGGCGAGGAGTTCCCCGTCAAGGTTGGCGGTTCCGAATTCAACATTGATCTTCTCTTCTACCATCGCGCGCTTCAATGCCTCGTGGCCTTTGAACTAAAGGCTCGCTCGTTCCGTCCCTCTGACATGGGACAGCTGGAGTTCTACCTCGAAGCGCTCGACAGGGATGTTAAGCGGGCGAACGAGAATCCGTCCGTTGGCGTGTTGCTTTGCAAGAACGCAGACCGCAGCACCGTCGAATATGCTCTTTCGAGGTCGATGAGTCCCGCGATGGTCGCCGAGTACAAGCGGTTGATGATACCGAAGGAAGTCCTGCAGGAAACATTCAACCGCTACATTGGAGTGAAATAAAGAGGACGGCGGCATGAACGAGAATCAGATAGTCGTGTATCAGCCGAACGAGACTGTCCGGCTGGACGTACGTCTTGAAAATGAGACGGTATGGCTGACGCAAAGCCAGATGGCGACTTTGTTTGGGTGCAGTACGGACAACATCGGGCTTCACTTAAAGAACGTGTATTCCGTCGGCGAGTTGTCAAGAGAAGCAACTACCGAGGATTTCTCGGTAGTTCGTCTCGAAGGTTCGCGTCAAGTCCGTAGAACCGTGACGTGCTACAACCTCGACGCCATTATTTCGGTTGGATATCGGGTGAACTCCGTTCTTGGCGTTAAATTCCGCCAATGGGCAACGGGAATATTGAAGGAATATTTGCTCCGTGGTTATTCGGTAAATGCGAGGTTGAATCAACTTGAGGACAAGGTAGATCGGCGGCTTGTGGCGCATGACCAGCGCATTTCAACCCTTGAAAGCAAAGTCGATTTCTTCGTGCAGACCAAGGAGCCGCCGCTGCAGGGGGTGTTTTACGACGGGCAGTTGTGGGATGCGCGGGCGCTGGTGCTGAAACTCGTGGCCGGCGCGAAGCGTTCGCTGATTCTCATCGATAACTGGGCGACGACTGCGACGCTCGACTTGTTCGCGAAGAAGCGCAAGGGAGTGAAGGTGACGGTCTTCACGTCGCAGCATTTCAACAAGAAGGGCGTGCCGCAGCGCAAGCTGTCCGCATCGGACGTTGCGACGTTCAATGCGCAGTATCCTAAGCTCGCCGTCAGATTCACCGAGTCGTTCCATGACCGCTTTCTCGTCATCGACGACAGGGAACTGTATCTGATCGGGGCGTCGCTGAAGGATCTCGGGCGCAAGTGCTTTGCGTTCACAAAGCTTGACCCCGGTGAAATCGTCCGCATCCGTGCCGACTAAATGGAAGTGTTGCGGCCAGCCAATCCACGCATGCAGATATGCGCTTTCCTGTGGGTCTATTACGGCTTCCCAACCAGCAACTACGAGGGACGCAACACCGAAATGGTGCGCAACGAGTGCGGCCGCGTGATGGGACAGGAAGACGATACAGAGGTGGATTGCGCCTGTGGTATCCCCGATAGCGGAGTCGGCATGGCGGTTGGTTATGCACAAGGACATGGTTGCCCCTACATGCGCGCCATCAGCAAATACACTCCCACTTGGCCTCGTTCCTTCACCCCGAGCAATCAGGAGACGAGAAACCTGGTAGCCAA
>JAFYQC010000148.1 GCA_017547265.1 Kiritimatiellia bacterium
CCCCACTTCCTCGACCGCTATCTCGAACTCACCGTCGAGGCCTATCGCCGCAACAGGTGGTATGACGACTATGACGTCATCCGCTCCGGCGGCGGCGCAATGCTTTCCTATCCCGCGAAGGTGTGGAACCCGAAGACCATGTGGGACCCCGCGGCCGACAGGTACGTCTCGTTCGGCAAGTTCGGCGTGCGTCTCGGCGGCGAGTTCATCCAGATGGACGACGTGGAGAACGACTACTACGTGTACAAGGGCGTCTCGAAGAAGTGGCTCAAGGAAGAGGACCGCAAGTACGGCGACGCGGTCGAGGGTGTCGTTCGCTTCTTCTGGAGCCGCGACGACCGCGACAACTTCCGCGTGGCGACGCGTGGCTCGCGCTCGCAGGTCTACCTCGACGTTGGCGCTGGCGACAACGAATACTACAAGATCGGCATAAGCCACCGCCAATACTTCTCGCCGTGGAAGGGCATTGTTTCGGGCGACAGCTGGCTCAAGGAACACGTGTTCATGGTCGGCTTCCGCGCCGAGACGATCGACGGCTTCGGCTCGAACGACTACGTGCCGATCTACAACAGGCTGTTCCTCGGCGGCCCGAAGTCGATTCGCGGCATCGAGTACCGCTACGTCTCGCCCTACATCAAGAAGGCGAACAGCAGGAGCGACTACATCCCGTGGGGCGGCCAGACGCTCTTCTGCATGAACTTCGAGTACACGGTGCCGGTCGTGAAGATGGTTCGCCTTGCGGTGTTCTCCGACCTCGGCAGCGTCGGCGAGGACGATTTCGACCTGGACTTCAGCGACAACTTCGCTTGGACGGTCGGTCTTGGCGTGCGGCTCGACATCCCGATGTTCCCGATCCGCCTCGACTTCGCGACGCCTATCGAGAAGCCCGACCACTGCGAGGAGGAGGTCTTCTCGTTCTCGGTCGGATACGATTTCTAAGACACACCTACGGAGACAAGAAATGAAGAAGATGATGCTTGGCATGATTGCGCTCTGCGCGGTCACCGCGTTCGGAGACATCAAAATCGGTACGGTCGACATGATGGTGCTCGTCCGCAACCACAAGAGCTACGACACCAACAAGCAGCTGCTCCAGGACTCCGAGAAGGACTACCAGCGGGAGCTTGACGGCATGAAGTCCGAGCTCGACGCGCTTCAGGACGAGGGCAAGAAGGTCGCGGACCAGGGGCGGAACCCGATGCTCTCGCAGGCCCAGAAGGACAAGATCGAAAAGGAGCTCCTCGACATACAGAACAAGTATGTCGCAGGGCAGCAGAAGCTTCGCAGCAAGGCGATGGAGTCGCAGCAGAAGCTCCAGGAGTTCGAGGCAAGGCTTCTCAAGGCCACGACCGATGACATCCGCGCTGTCGTGAACAAGTTTGCCGACGACAACGACTACGACCTTATCATCGAGTCGACGGTCACGGCGTTCGCCAAAAAGTCGCTCGACGTCACCGACGGCATCCTGAAGGCAATGGGCGTCGACCCGAAGTACGCGAAGGGCAAGGAGAAGGATGAAGGCAAGTGAGCTCGCCAAGGCCCTCGGCGGAACGCTTGAGGGAGAGGACGTCGAGCTCTCGGCCTGCGGCGGCCTTGAAGAGGCCCGCCCGGGCGACCTGAGTTTCTGCAAGGACCCGAAGCACGTCAAGCTCGTCGAGTCCACCAAGGCGTCGGCGGTTTTGCTCCCGCCGGAATGGGACAAGGGCGCGCCCTGCTCCGTGATCCGCGTCGCAGATCCCAACCACGCCTGCATGGCGGCGGCAAAAATGTTCGCCCCACCTGAACCAGTGCGAGTTCCTGGTGTCCATCCAGGCGCCATCGTCGACCCGTCCGTAAAGCTCGGCAAGGACGTTTACATCGGGCCTTTCACCGTGATTGAGAAGGGCGCCGAGATAGGCGACGGCGCGGTGATCGAGGCGCAGGTCTTCATCGGCGAGGGCTGCAAGGTCGGCGCGAAGACACATATCTATCCGCAGGTCACGCTCCGCGAGGGAACGATTGTCGGCGCTGAGTGTATCATTCACTGCGGCGTTCGGCTCGGTGGCGACGGATACGGCTTCAACAACGGCCGCCGTGAGGACGGCTCGATATTTATCGAGAAGATTCCGCAGCTCGGCATCGTCGAGATTGGCAACGGCGTGGAGATCGGCTCCAACACTACGATCGACCGTGCGCGCATTGGCCGCACCTACATCGGCCCGATGACGAAGATCGACAACCTCGTGCAGATTGGACACAACGTCAAGGTCAAGGGTTATTCTGGTCTTATCGCGCAGTCCGGCGTCGCCGGCTCGACCGAGATCGGCTACGGCTGTCTCATTTGGGCGCAGGCTGGCATCTCGGGCCACATCAAGATCGCTGACGGCGTGCAGGTCGGCCCCCAGGCGGGCGTTCCGCAGTCGCTCGACGGGTCTGTGAAGTACGTCATCGGCGCTCCGGCTGAGTCCATGAAGGACTTTGGCGGTCGCGTTCTCGTGCCCAAGATGCTTGCGAAGCTCAAGGCCGAGGTCAAGGAACTGAAGGCGAAAGTCGCCGCGAAGTAAATGCCGCTCTACGTCTACGAGGCCGTCGAACCAGAGAAGGGCTGCGCGAAGTGCCGCGGCGGGTTCGAGGTCTCGCAGTCGATAAAGGACGACAAGCTGACGGCTTGCCCCGATTGCGGGTCGAAGATCCAGCGCATCATACAGGCCCCCGGTCTCGCGCACTCCAAGACCGATCTCCACTACCGCGCCAAGCGCGCGGGCTTTCATTCGCTCAAGCGCGTGAACAAGGGCGAATACGAGAAGATGTACTGAAAGGAGGGCGCGATGAGTCAGCTTGGAAACATGTTTTTAAAACCGTGTAGAACATGTAGATCGTGTAGAGATTGGCTTCTTGGTCGTATCACGCTGAAAAGCCGATTTTCAGTTGCCATGATTGCCGTATGTCTGGCTTTTTCGTCCTTTGCCGAAGAAGAGGCGAGCGGCGAAACGGGCTGGTACACGGGCGCGGCGGCGCAACTCGTGTTGCCCCAGGGCGGTGCGCGCATGCATCGGCTCGGCGGCGGCGCGGCGCGTGTCGGCTACTACTTTACCGGCTCCCTCGCGTTCGAGGCGGAGGCCGCGTGGCTTGAGAACGTCGTAGGGCTTTCGGCGCGCGCCCTCTGGCATCTCCACGGCTGGGAGGAGTTCAACATGCTCTTCGGCTACGAGCGCTTCGACCCGTTCTTGACGCTCGGCGCGCGCGGCTGGATACACGATGGGCAGGTTGGTCCGTCCGCGGGCTTGGGCGCGTTCTACTATCTCACCGATTTTTGGGCGCTGCGCTTTGACGCGGACGTGACGCTTGGGCTCGACACCGACGTCGAGACGGCATTCACGCTTTCCGCCGGTCTACAGTATTCTTTCTAAACTGACTCTGTGCCTCTGTGCCTCTGTGTCTCTGTGTTAGAAATATGAAAAATATTCGAGAGGAATGGTACGACAAGGACGCGAAGGTCGCGGTGACTTTGGTCGACGTGACTGATGCGGCGCAGGCGCTTGCGCGCGGACATCTCTGCGGGCCTACGAGCGCGTACTTTCTCTCCAAGGCGCTCGCCGCCGCCGCGCTTCTCGGTAGCGAAATGTCCGAGGACAACGAGACGCTTATTCTCCAGATGAAATGCAAGGGGCCGCTTGGCGGTTTCAACGTCGAATGCACGGCGGCGGGAACCCTGCGCGGCTACACGGAAAAGAAGATACTCGACGACTTCGACGGAATGGGCGTTCCCGACCCGAAAAAGGCGGTCGGCGAAAAACAGCTGCAGGTCACGCGCTCCGTTCCTGGGCGGATACTCTCGCAGGGAATCTCCAATTCCCTCGACGGCTATCTTGCTGGCTCCCTCCAGCGCAAGGCCGTAATCTTCCTCGAAGCCGCGGTGAGCGACGACGTTGAGATTCTCGAGGCACGCGGCGTTATGGTCGAGGAGATGCCCGACGCCAGGGACACGGGCGTTCTTTCGGTCGATCTCGTCGGCAAGTCCCGCGCAGGCGCTCTCGCCGTCGCCTCCCGCAATATCCTTGGAAAACTCGGGCTTAAGAACGCCGAGCTCCGCAAGACGACTCCGCTCTCGTTCGCGTGCCGCTGCTCGCCTGACCGCGCGATTTCCATGCTCGCGGCGCTGTCGGCCGAGGAACGCGCGGCGCTTCCGCCGACAATCGACATCACCTGCCACATGTGCGGCAGAACCTTCACAGTCAACACGAGGCAGACATCATGAAAAGCGCGACGATCATTTCGGCAGCGGCCATGCTTGCCGTGTTCACTGTTCTTGCCGCTCCCGCAAAGAAGCAGGAGAAGCAGTCGCCAGCCAAGAACCGCGACGCCGATCGCTCTTCCGAGTTCCGCAACGGAACGGTTACGAGGACGACTGCGGCGACTTTCAAGCCGGAACGAACGACCCCGGTGCAGACAGGCGAGTTTCAGGTCGACCTCGTAGTCATAACATTCCCCGACTGCATCCAGCCGCCTTCTGTAGAAGCCGTGCGCTCGGCGCTCAACTCGCTTGGCGGCTCCGCCACGATAGCCGACTACTACAAGGACTATTCGCAGGGCATCACGTGGCCTGTCCTCGACGTATATCCGACCGCCTACATGGCGCCGCATCCTTTCGGCTACTACTGCCGCTGGAATACGTTTGGGAACCTAATCGGATATGGCGGCGACGGCGGCGAACGCGCCCGCAAGCTTCGTGAAGACGCGCTCAAGTTCGTGCAGTCCAAGGGGCGTCCAAAGAAGAAGGGCGCATATACGTGCTATGTCTACTGCAACACCGTGAACAAGGATCCGGAGCACCTTGAGCGCGTTATCCGTCCGCTCTATCCGCCAAAGCCGTCGCCGGAAGCTCTGCAGAATGGGGCGATAGACAAGCTTCCGGGATACGATCCCAAGGTCATGTGGGCCGATCCGCTTTGGCCAAACTCGATTCCGCAAGTAACGTATCC
>JAFYQC010000149.1 GCA_017547265.1 Kiritimatiellia bacterium
GCCCAGCCGTAGCAGTTCTCCTGCCCGGTTTGCATGTAGCTGAAGCCGAGCCTCGCCGGACCCGTGTAGATGCGGAAGAACCAATCGACGATTGCCGGACGCTGTCCCATGTCGCAGCCGGGTTCGAGCGTACACGCCTCGGGGAACGGGCTCTTGATTGCGCCGTGTTCGTTCCAGCCCGGGCCGTAGTTGTAGATGGGATCGGGCGTCAACATGCGGAAAACTGGCGTCTTGATCGCGTTCTCCATGTTCACCGCCGCCGAAAGCGCGTCCTTGCGCGAGGGATAGTATGCGCCGTTGGCATATCCGCCGCGAAGACCGTAGGCGTCGGTCGCGTCCTGTTCACGGCAGATGCAGAAAGCGTCCACGCCATAACGCCGCGTCAGGTAGTCCATCGTGTGCGCGTCGAGAAGCCAGCCGCCGACAGACTTCGGGTAGTAGCCGAATGTTTCCTTGAAAAGACGAAACACCTCGTCGCAGATGCGCTCGCGCTCCGCCGGAGAATAGCCCATCGGGAGGCCGGGGTTGACAAACCATTCCCAATCCCAGCCAGGACGCCCACGCCACGCGATGCCAACCTTTTCGACAAGCTGGCGACACATTTCAAGCCAGATGCCGTATTCGGTCTTGTCCTGTTCCGCGCTCTTGGCGGTCTGCACGATGTCATCCCGAAGCAGCGCGTCGTATTGCAGGAGAATCGTGTTTGGCAGATGGTACTTCGTATTGAGCGCAATTTCCTCCCGAAGCGGCTCAACGAGGTCGATGTCTGGATAGCGCGGTTCGTTCCCGCGCACAAAGTTGACGATGTTCATCACCGTCGGCACATCGGCGAACGCCGTCGCTACCGGCAGCACCGCCAACGCGCAAAGCAGAGCCGTGAATTTCGATTTGAATTTCATATTCATCGTCTTTAACATCCTTTCATTGATGAATGACCTTGTTCTTGCCTACCTTCATGAGCCGTCGATTCGCGCACGACAAGCGGCGCGGGAAGAAAGACGCGCATCGGCGGCGCATCTGGTTCGGCGTGGCGACGCTCGAGCATTTCAAAGGCGATGCGGGCAATGTCTGCACACGGCTGATGTATCGTCGTAAGCGTTGGACTGACCATCTCGGCAAGGGACGTGTCGTTGACGCCAGTCACCATGACATCTTCAGGAACGCGTAGTTTAAGGCGGGCAAGTTCCTTCAAGACCAGCGCAGCCACATTGTCGCTTGAACACACTATCGCATCGGCATCAGCCGTGCGGATGCGCTCCCTTAGCGACGACGCGCCGTTTTTCGCCTGCATTCTGTATTCGACAAGCGTCGCACCGCGCGTCATGGCAACAGCATCCCTTATGCCGACAAACCGCGCCTGGGCATTGGGCGACACTTCGGTGAAAAGGGACACATAGAGAATTCTTCTCGCCCCAGCAGAGAGCACGTGCTCGCCAATGCGCCATCCCGCCGAAACGTTGTCGATGCCGATGACGTCGAACTCGCTCTCATGCGGCGGATTCACGATGTCGCAGTCGAGAAGCACGACCGGTATACTAGCACGGCGAAATATCTCAACGACAGTTCTGTTTGCCTCAGGTGCCTTCTCGCAAAAGTCAACCGGATGGAACATCACCCCAGAAACGCGTTCCTCCACAAAAGACTCAGCAATCCCCTTTAGGCGCTTAGGGGTTTCCGAACTGGAAATCTTGGACGTATCAGCAAAAAGAAGCGGACGCCCCTTGCGCTGGCAAAGGCCTGAAATCTCTCCGCATAGAACGGAGAAGAAGTCAGTGCCACGCCAAGCCGGAACAATGAGGCCGATACTGCGGCTCGCCAAGGGCGCCACAAAGGTTCCTGCGCCCTGGCGGGAGCGAACCAGGCCCATCTTCTTAAGTTCGTCAAGCGCTTTTACGGCGGTAAGATGCGCGACATCAAATCTTCGGACAATCCTCGCTACGCTCGGAAACGACGCAGGTGGCCTGTACCTCCCCGCAAGTATTTCGTCCTCAAGCGTCTCGACAACTGTCCTGCACTTTGTCTTCGCGCGTTTTTTAGTGGCGACATTCATCTGTGAAAATTATAGCAAAAGAATGGAGATGGGACGCAACTCTTATATAAGACATTTTACTGTACTCACTTATAGCTGCACCCGCCCACGCTCGAGACAACACCGCGACCCTGACGATCACGCCCGAAACCCGATTGGTTCGCGGTTCTCAGGCAGTGCTGGCATCAGCATGTGGATGATTGTGTCAGTATGGCGCAATGACTTTAAAGCTTCGCCAGAACATCTGGTATGTTGGACTTGTCAAGCGATGAGAACGCAAAGCATTTCTTGCCAAGATGGTTGAGCGATGCCCCGACATGTACGAGCGCCGACTTGTCGATGATGAGAAAGCGGTCATGGAACTTGTCCGATTCCTTGACCGTAAGTGTGTCGCCATATTGCGCGTTGAACTGAGCCACATCTACGTCATGAAGCTGGTTCTTACGGAAGTTCTTCACCACGAGCACCATCACACCAGGACGTTTCTGCGCGATGAGCGGGAGAACCGAGTCGTCGAAGTATGGATCGATGACAATCAGTTCTGACTTCGCCATGCGCACGAACTTCTTCATCTGCTCGAACGCATCATATACCTGTCCATCGAAAAACACCTTTTGCGGCGGGAACTTCTTGTCCTGCATAGCGTCGAGAATCAATTTGAACCGTTCCTCGTTGCGGGCTTGAGCATCTTCCTGTTTCGACTGGCGGCGTTCCGTGGCCTCTATTCGCGAGAGGAGCGGGGCAAGTGAGGCAAGTGCTCGACGCATGGCAGTAAACGCTCGCATTATTCGTATGTTGGCCGCGATTGCTCGAGGCGAACGAAGGACACTGCTCAACATTGCAATGCCATTTTCCGTAAACACATAGGGGCGGTATTTTATGTTGCTGCCCCTCCCACCGTTCAAGATGCCAATTTGGCATCTTGAACAGTCTTCATGGGTCAACTGAAACATGAAGTCATCAGGGAAACGTTCAATGTTGCGCTTTACCTGTCTATTAAGTTGCCCCACTTCAACCCCATATAATTCGGCGAGGTCACGATCAAGCATGACTTGTACGCCACGAGTCGTAAAGATTCTCGAACGTATGGCATCCGCCGTTGTTAGCTCGGCAACGGCCAAACTATTCGTGACTTCGCCTGATTCTTTTTCAAATTGAGCTGATTTCTGATTTTTCATAATGCCTCCGGGGTATAGTGATCCTGTCTTAGCAGTAACCCCTCGCGGGAACTCCCCGCTGGTTATATTGTCCCTGCCACGACTGCCCGTTGGCATCGCGGATTCATGCCTTCAACGCCGTAGCTCGGCCTTCGGCTATCCCCTCGGCCTATCGGCCTCGGCCCTCAAAAGCTTCGCTTTTTTCGGCGGTTACCCGGCATGAGTCGCCCGCGATTAAATCAGCATCATTTCCGATGGCCCTCCTGCACGATTTCTTAGACCGACATCCTCTTCGGAGAAAGCACAGATATTATACCAAAATTCCAACCGCATGCTAACGGCCACTCGCAAAATCGATCGCAGTTTGTCATAATAATGTGTACCCAGTTCAATCGGAGAAGGATTTTTCGGACAGCCCGTTCGTCAAATACTGTGTA
>JAFYQC010000150.1 GCA_017547265.1 Kiritimatiellia bacterium
CATCGCGCACGGCCCGAGGCGCGAGCGCATGAGCGTCTGGCCTGCCTGCATCGCCGTGTGGAAGTCCTTGAAGATGTACGCGCGGAACTTCCTGGCCTCGGGCTGCGGGTGGACCTTGAGCGTCACCTCGGTGATGACGCCGAGCGTGCCCTCGGAGCCGAGGAACAGCATCGTGAGATCAGGACCCGACGCGTGGCGCGGCACGGGGAGCGTGCGGATGATCTCGCCAGTCGGAGTGACGACCTCGAGCGACATCACCATGTCCTCGATCTTGCCGTACTTCGTCGAGAGGACGCCGGTACCGCGGTGCGCGAGGAAGCCGCCGATCGTGGAGCACGCGATCGAGGCGGGAAGGTGCATCGTCGAAAGCCCGACCTTGTTGCAGCCCCACTCGAGGTGCTTCGTGATGATGCCGGTCTGCGCGGTGACGGTGAGCGCCTCCTTGTCGATCTTGATGATCTTGTTCATGCGCTTCATGTCGAGGACGATGCCGTTGTAGATCGGCAGCGCCCCTCCCTGCGAACCCGAACCGCCGCCCCACGGAACGACGGGAATCTTGTACTGGTTCGCGATCTTCATGATGCGCGCGACTTCCTGGGTCGTCGCGGGATGCACGACGAAGTCGGGCTTCGGGCACTCGCGACCGCGGTCGTGCCACATCTCTGGAATCCAGTAGTAGTCGATGGAGTGGCCGAACTTGTCCGCGAACTTCACGTCCACGTTCGTCTCGCCCACGACGTCGGTGAGCTCAGTCCGAATCATCTCGAACATATAGCTGTCAGGCTTGATCTTCATTTGAGTTCCTTCCGTAAGCTTTTATGGGTACATTATACAAAACTTGCAGTGAGAGTTGGATGGTAGATTTTGATATTTAATGAGAAGAATTGAGAAGCGGGGAAATCAACTCGTAGCGCGGAAGCCGGGCAAGAGGAACGTTCTCAAGCTGCAGCACCTTGGGGCCAACGAACTCCTGACCGAGGTCGTCGCGCCACTTCCCGGCTGGAAGCTCGACGGTTTTCGTATCGTCCGGCGTTACCACCGGCGCAACGAGCCAGCGAGGCCCAAGCATGAACTGTTGCATCGGGCGATTGAAACCCTGATGCGGAAACTCGTACTCCATCGCGCGGACGATCGGCTCGCCGGTTGTCGCCGCGTGGCGAGCGGTCTCGAGGATGTACGGCGCGAAGTCGACGTGCAGCTTCGCGAAGTCGCGGCAGAGCTTCACGCCCTCCGGCGAAAGATGACGCGTCGGGAGAAGCGAGAACTGCACCATCGGCATCAGCGCTTGCATCGCGGCAGAGCGGACAAACAGCTTCTCGTCTATCTCCTTGCCTACAAACGAGACCTCAAGTCCACCGCCGACCATGTCAGCAACGAGATACGGACATCCAAGGAGCCCGGCAGCAACGACCTGCGGGATAACGGTATCCTGTGCGCTCCTTCCGGTCCACGCGTGAGCGCGGTCGTTGAGGCGCGTCACGAGCGGAAGGCCACCGCACTTCCAGCTCACGCGAATCTCGTGGTACGGGAACTCGCGCGCGGCAAACTCGGCGTAAAGCCGAGTGTAGTCGACCGGCTCGGCCTTCTCATCATGGAATCGGCAGTCCTCTGCAAAGAAACGTGGGTCGCCGGCGTCGAACTTAAAGCCCTTGATGCCGTACTTGTCTGCAAAGTCATGGAGTATCTTCGCATAGTACGCGTTAGCCTCGGGCTTCGTGAGATCGTAGATTGCGCTAATGCCGCTCCACCAGCGGACAACCGCCGCCTCGCGCGAACCCTGCGCCTTGCGGTATGCAAGATAGTCAAGCCCGTTGAGCTTTGGATTCCAGCGAAGCTTCTTGTACTCGCGGCTGTCAGGCGAGACGAAGTGGGCCGTCCAAATAAGCGGCGTCCAGCCCTGCGCGTTGATGCGGTCGAAGAGCCCCTTCGGGTCTGGGAAGTCCTTCTCATAAAACTCGTACGAGCCCTGGTGCGAAAGCCAGCCGCCGTCCATCATGTAGACGCCGCACGGGAAAGCGCTCTTTGCAAGATCGGCCGTGTAGTCGTCCGCAGCCTTCTGGTTCACTCCGTTGAGGAATATCTCGATCCAGTTGTTCCACTGCGGGAGCGTGAAAAAGACGTCGGGCGGCGCCTTCCCTTCGAAGCGCATGTGCGCTTTCGCGGCGGCGAGATAGGCGTCCTTGAGGGTCTTCCCCGCGACTGTCGGCTCGATCTTCTCGAAATCGGAGTCGAGGACAAGCTTGCCGTCCTTGAACTCGTAACCGAACGGCTTCTCACTCCAGACATAGCGGCCGCACGACGAGACGAGCAGAGGAGAGGAAGTGTTGCCGTGGACTCGCAGGTCTATGCGCTTGTGGGACGATGCGCCGTAGGGCTGGCTCTGGCCATCGCCACCGCCGCCGCCCCACCAGCGTTCAGATTCTATCAGCGGAATTTCAGAAATGAAGACTTCTGCCGATGCGGCGAACATGGAAAGCGCAACGGCTGCAGCGATACATGCGTGCTTCATCAGTCTTCCTTTCTTTGTACGTATGTGGGCGCAAGTGCGTCGTGGATGCGACGGTAACACGTGAAAAGGTGGTCGTACTTGACCGCTGCCGCAGGATCGGGTTCGACGGTGCGGTCGATTCGCAGACATTTTGCGACAGCAGACTTCACATCGGGGAAGACGCCGATTCCCGTTCCTGCCAGAAGGCACGCGCCGAAGCTCGCGTCGCCCGGCTGGGGCACCAACACAGGTCGGTTGAAGACGTTGGCAACAATCTCGCTCCAAAGCGGAGACCTTGCACCGCCGCCAATCAGGAAGATGCGCTTCACTGGAAGCTTCATCTCCTCAAGCGTCCGATAGCAGTCCCTGAGCGAAAGCGCGACGCCCTCCATTAATGCGCGCGCGAAGTCGCTGCGGGTGGAAGATATGGATACGCCAGTGAACGAGGCACGCAAGTTCGGATCCCAGTAAGGGCACCTCTCACCCTGGAGATATGGATGGAAAAACACTCCGTTCGCCCCGACGGACGACTTCGCGGCCTCCTCGTCTATCAGGGAATACAAATTCCCCGTTCCACGTTCCCCATTCCCCGTTCCCCGTTCCCCATTCCCCGTTCCCCATCCCGCGTAGAACGTGTCGCGAAGCCACCGCATGCAGAGCGCGGCAGCGTTGGTCGCCGAGACAGAGTACCACATGCCGGGCACGATGTGCGAATAGGTGAGCGTCTTCGGATGCGGATGCGCAGCGGCCGTCATGGAATTGACGTTACCCGCCGTCGCGAGCTTGAGAATGAGGTCCCCCGGCTCAACTGCGCCCGCACCGTAGTCCTCGACCGCGCTGTCTGACGAACCGCAAACGACGGGCAGACCTTCTGGAAGGCCAGTGAAAGCAGCAGCCTCGGCAGTCACGCGCCCAGCAACATCGGTGGGCTCGATAATCTTTGGCATGGCCGACATCTTGAGACCTGAAAGCGCTACAAGTTCGGCATCCCACGTCCCGTTCGTTCCTGCTGCCCCATTCGTCCCGGGCATTGCCCACATGAGCGTGCCCTGCGCCTCGATGCGGTCGGTCGCTGCCTCGCCCGTGAGCAGGTAGCGCACATAGTCCTTGACGAAAAGGACATTGCTCGTACGCTCAAGCGAGTCAGGCTCGTTTGCCTTAAGCCACATCATCTGCGGGAGGGTCCACGTCGGTGCCGGCATCTGGTAGCATGTCGAGAATATCTTCTCTCCCCAGCCGGCCTTGAGCGCCTCGCACTCGGCTGTCGCGCGCTGGTCCGTCCACATGATAGTACGGCGGACAGGACGGTACTCCGCGTCCAGCAGCACGGCGTTGTGGGTCGAGCCGTCGAGCGCACAGGCAGCAATGGACTTGAGGTCCACGCCTTTCGCGGCGAGTTTCTTCAGGGACTCGGCCAACGCGTTCCACCAGTCGGACGGCTCCTGCTCGCTCCATCCGGGATGGTCGTGGTAGGTCGCGAACTCGGTCGACGCCTCGCCGACGAACGAGCCGGTCTCGTCTATGACCGTCACCTTGCACCCGCCGGTGCCGTAGTCTATTCCCAAAAGAAGTTTCATCCTTGATTCCTTGATATTTTTAACGCAGAGGCGCAGAGGCGCAGAGTACGCAGAGCCAGGTGGAAACTTGTGATTTTTATTGTTTGAGGTTGAAGTACTTGCGAACGGTCTCCGCCGAAAGCTTCGGGCGACGCAGACGGTCGAAAACGCCTGCGATCGACCCGCCGAACATCGCGGAGACGGCCTTGCCTCCGAAGCGCTCGCGCGTGCGGCCGTCGTTCATCTGCCAGATCGAGAACCCGACGACGTCGGGATTCGCCCAAAGCGTCTTGAAGATGTCGGTGAGATATTCATCCTGGAATTCCTCGGTGTTGGGCGAGACATATTCGCCGCGGCGCCCGAACTCGCCGCCGCACCCCGACTCGGACACCATAATGGGCTTGTCGGGATAGCGCTTGCGGAACCGCGCGACAATGCCGTTGAAGGTGTCGGCAACCGACTTCTCAAGCGCCGCCCTGTCGCCGGGAACCATCGGAATCGTGCCGGGATAGGCGTTGAACGCGACGATGTCCATGTTCGTACAGCAAATGTCCCTGTCGGTGACGTTGCAGGCGAAGGTCACGAGCCGGCCCGGGTTTTCGGCGCGGATCGTCTCGGCAAGCCGATCGACGAGCGCCTTGCACTCCGGCTTCTGGCTCGCGCACTCGTTGAGGAAGCCGTAGATGATGACGGACGGGTGGTTGAAGCTCGCACGAACCATGTCGCGCGTCTCCTTGACCTGCATCTCGCAGAACTCCGCGTCCTTGAGCTCGTTCGGCGGGAAGTTGTTGTTGACGTAGTCCTGTCCGTTGCCCCAGCCAAGCGACTCTTCCCAGACGAGAACGCCGTTCTCGTCGCAGAGGTCGAGGAACCGCTCGCACTGCTGGTAGTGCGCACCGCGGAAGAAGTTGCCGCCGAGCGCCTTCAGCCGCTGGATATCCTGGAGCATGACCGTCTCGCCGGTCGCCGCGCCGTTGAGCCAGTCGGACTCGTGGCGGTTGAAGCCCTTGAGGAAAAGCTCCTTGCCGTTGAGGTAGATCTTGCGGTCCTTCGCCTCGATCTGGCGGATGCCGAATTTGGTGGCTAGTGAATAGTGGCTAGTTGTTAGTTTTAAAGAGTGAAGGTTTGGCGATTCAGGAGACCACAGGCGGAAGTCGGGAACGGCGATTGTGGCTCGGCAGTTGCTCAATTTGACATTGACTTCCTGTCCGCCGTCAAACGCAAGCGTCACCGCGGAATCGCCGCCATTCTCCACTTCGATCTCGACCTTGCCTGTCTTGTAGTCGAGTGTGCGGACAAAGACCTTCGGCTCGCGCTCCACGAGCTTCACGCCGTGGTAGAAGCCGCCATAGAGATAGAAGTCGTAATATGGCCTCGCCATCTTCACGCGAGGCCACGAGAGGATATTGTCAACTGCAGCGAAAATCGTGTGCGAGCCGGCCGCGAGAGGACCGACTGGAATCTCGAGTCGCGCATACGGATACGGATGAAGCCCCAAGTCCTTGCCATCGAGCGCGAACTTCGCCCGAACGCCCATCCCGTCGACGACGAGCACCGCGTCCTTCATCGGCGCGGCGAGGTCGAATGTGCGACGGTAGAGCCCGGTGCCGCGCTTCATGTACCACTTGGGCATCATGTCGTAGCACGCCGGAACTGGAATCGTATCCTGGTAGGGGCGGCTCGGCTCTCGCTCCGCTCGGCTTGGCTCGCTACAAATCGCGAGCCCCGCTTGCGCGGCGGTTACCTCCGAGCCGACCGCAATTTGCTCAAGA
>JAFYQC010000151.1 GCA_017547265.1 Kiritimatiellia bacterium
CGCGCGACGCCCCCATGGGGGCGTGCCTTCCTTCGCTTTTCCCTCCGCTTTCGGTCCCTGTCCTTCTTCTTCAGAACCTCCTTCCTCCACCTCGACAGCTTGCCTTTCCAATTTGACCCACGAGATTGTACAACTTCCCCTGCTCGAATGTTCTATTTTTACCTGTTCCAATTTTCGACTGCATTTGGTATAATGTCAGCAGCAAGACGGGAATATACCAATACAGCATGGTAAGGAGCAGATGAAAAATCCTAGAATCTTGATTGTCACCCCGGAGATCACGTATCTTCCGGAAGGTATGGGTAACCTTGCGGGCAAGATGTCCGCGAAAGCTGGCGGCATGGCCGACGTTTCGGCGTCGCTTGTCCAGGCGCTGCACCAGCTTGGAGCCGACGTGCATGTGGCGCTGCCGCACTATCGGCGCATGTTCCACGTCGAGACGGCCCAGCTCGTCGCGGACGAACTAAGGAAGTACAAGAGCCACCTCCCCGACGAGCGCATCCATCTCGCCGAGGACCGCTGCTTCTACTATCGCGATACGGTGTATTCGCGCGGCGACGGCAACATCAAGCTTGCGCTCGCGTTCCAGCGCGAGGTGATAAACAACATCATCCCGCGCGTTCAGCCAGACCTCATCCACTGCAACGACTGGATGACTGGTCTCGTTCCCGCGGCTGCGAGGCGCGAGGGGATTCCCTGCCTTTTCACCGTCCACAACATCCACACGCAGAAGCTGACGCTTGCACAGATCGAAGACGCCGGCATCGACGCGGCCGAGTTCTGGATGCATCTCTACTACGGCTATCCGCCCTATAACTACGAGGAGAGCCGCAACAACAACATGATCGATCTCCAGGCGTCGGGTTGCTTTGCCGCGCACTTCATCAACACGGTGTCGCCAACGTTCCTTACGGAAATCGTCAACGGCTGGCACTCCTTCATTCCCGATTCCATCAGGAACGAAATCAGGAACAAGTACAACGCCGGCTGCGCGGCGGGTATCTTGAACGCGCCTGACTCGGCCGACAATCCCGAGACCGACGCGAAGATTCCGTTCAGGTATGGTCCTGATAACCATGCGGAGATGAAGCGCAAAAACAAGCTCGCGCTTCAACATGCTCTCGGGCTCGAGGAGGACGCGGACAAGGCGCTCTTCTTCTGGCCGAGCCGCCTCGATCCCGTCCAGAAGGGCCCGCAGCTTCTCACCGACATCACCTACCGCTTCCTTGAGAAGCACCCTGACGCGCAGCTCGCGATTATTGCGAATGGCCCGTACCAGCAGCCGTTCTGGGACATCCAGAACTTCCACGGCATACATTCGCGTCTCGGCGTCCACAATTTCGACGCGCGCCTTTCAGCGCTCGGCTTCGCGGCGTCCGACTTCACGCTCATGCCGTCGCTCTTCGAGCCGTGCGGCCTTCCGCAGATGCAGGCGCCGATCTACGGTTCGCTTGCTATTGCGCACAACACCGGTGGACTTCACGACACGGTGGAGACGCTCGACGCCCAGTCCTCGACAGGCAACGGCTTTGTCTTCGACACCTACGACTCGGGCGGGCTTTTCTGGGCGATGGACCAGGCGATGGACTTCTTCCACCAAAGCGCCGAACTTCGCGCGAGGGAGATATCCCGCATAATGACCGAGTCTCGCCGTCGCTTCAATCACGAGGCCTGCGCAAAGGAGTACATCAAGCTCTACGAGCAGATGCTTGACCGTCCTCTCGTCAAGAAGGATGCGGCAGAGCCGGCGGAGTAATCGGGGCGAGGCGATATGGCAAGACTTCTCGACGATCCATACCTGAAGCCGTTTGAGGCGGCGATACGCGGGCGCGCGGAGCATGCGTATGCCCGCGCGGGCGAACTTACGGCGGGAAAGTGCTCTCTTGCCGACTGGGCCTCTGCGCACGAATTCTACGGGCTTCATCGCACGAAGCACGAATGGGTCTTCCGCGAGTGGGCTCCAAACGCGACTAGCATGTGGCTCGTGGGTGACTTCTCCAAGTGGAAGATCGACCCTCGATTCGAGTGTTTCAGGTTGCCGAACACCGATGTTTGGCAATGCAAGATCGCCGCGGGGCTTATCAAGAAGGGCGACAACTACCGTCTTGAAATGCGCTGGGAAGGGGGGCATGGCGAGCGCATACCCGCTTATGCGCGCTACGTCGTGCAGGATCCCGAGACAAACCTCTTCTGCGCCCAGGTCTACGAATCGAAGTACAAGTGGCGCAACCCGGCTCCCTCGACCAAGCTCAAGACTCCGTTCATCTACGAGGCGCATGTCGGCATGGGCGGCGAGGAAGAGCGAGTCCACACCTACGCGGAGTTCCGCGACAATGTGCTTCCTCGCGTCAAGAAGGCCGGCTACAACGTCGTCCAGCTCATGGCAATCATGGAGCATCCGTACTACGGCTCCTTTGGCTATCACGTAAGCTCCTTCTTCGCCGCGTCCTCGCGCTTCGGTACGCCCGACGACCTCAAGTCTCTTGTCGACACCGCGCACGGCATGGGTCTTCGCGTCATCATGGACCTCGTCCACTCGCACGCCGTGAAGAACGAGCGCGATGGACTTTCGCTCTTCGACGGAACAGACTACCAGTATTTCCATTCGGGCGCGAAGGGCTGGCATCGCGCCTGGGATAGCCGCTGCTTCGACTACGGCAAGACCGACGTCCTACACTTCCTTCTCTCGAACTGCCGTTTCTGGCTCGACGAGTACCGTTTCGACGGCTATCGCTTCGACGGTGTTACATCGATGCTTTTCTGGGACCACGGTCTCGGCGATGCGTTCACGAACTACGGCATGTACTTCAACGGCTCGGTCGATGACGACGCTTGGGCTTATCTCCAAATGGCGAACCGCGTCATCCACGAGTCCCACCCTGGCGCGATCTCAATAGCCGAGGATGTCTCTGGAATGCCCGGTGTTGCCGCGCCCGCGAAGGATTGCGGCATCGGCTTTGACTATCGCATGGCGATGGGCGAACCAGATTTCTGGTTCCGTCTCGCCGAGAAGGTGCGCGATGACGACTGGCCGATGGAGGGGATTTTCTGGGAGCTCACGAACAAGCGCGCCGAGGAGAAGGTCGTTTCCTATGTCGAGTCGCATGACCAGGCGCTCGTCGGCGGCAAGACGTTTTTCTTCCAGCTTGCCGATGCCGCGATTTATTTCGGCATGGCCAAGGACCAGCACGGTATTGAGACCGACCGCGCGGTTGCGCTCCACAAGATGGCACGTCTCGCGACGGCGGCTCTCAACGGCGGCGCTTACCTCAACTTCATGGGCAACGAGTTCGGCCACCCTGAGTGGATCGACTTCCCCCGCGCGGAGAACGGGTGGAGCTACCACCACGCGCGTCGCCAGTGGTCGCTTAGGGACGATCCGAGCTTGCGCTTCAAGGGGCTTGCCGACTTCGACGAGACGATGCTCGCGGAACTGAAGAAGTCGCGTGCGCTCTTCGGCGGCGGTGAGAGCGCGATCCCCACGAAGCTTGTGGCAAACGAGCCAGACAAGGTGCTTGCGTTCGTTCGCGGAGACCTCCTCTTCGTCTTCAACTTCAATCCGGTGAAGTCGTTCGAGGATTACGGCGTGATTGTTCCGCCGGCGTCTGACTGGAAGCACGCTTTCGATACTGATGAGCCGAGATTCGAGGGCCAGGGTCGCATCATGCCGGGGATGATGTATTCTCCGTCGCTCGTCCTCGACCGTGGTGAGCTTGTGCAGCAGATAAAACTTTATCTCCCTGCCCGGACTGCGATTGTCTTAAAGCGGACGATTTGATATAATACCCGCCAATTCAGACCTCGGACTGTAGCTCAGTTGGTAGAGCACGACACTTTTAATGTTGGGGTCGCGGGTCCGATCCCCGCCAGTCCGACCACTCCAAGTATGAATCGTTGAATGTAGATTGCGTTTTGCGGAAGGAAATGAGATAATATCCCGCATGAAACGCATACTATTCTCGTTTTTCGTGTCGGCGTTATCCGTCGCGGTTTTTGCCGTCGAGCTTGATCTCGCCGGGACATGGAAACTCGTCAAGGCGGACGACGCAAAAGTCACCTGCCCAATTGCCGTTCCAGGCGGAGTCCATACTGCGCTCCTGAAGGCGGGCCTTATGAAGGACGCGTTCTGGGGGCAGAACGAGAAGGACATGCAGTGGGTCGGAAAGTCCGACTGGAACATCTCTCGTGAATTCGAGGTTTCAAAAGACTTCCTTGCGAAGAAGGAAATCGTCCTCCGCCTCGAAGACTGCGACGCCTTTGCGACGATTTTCGTCAACGGCCAGAAAGTCGGCGAGACGACAGACCGCTTCCAGCGCTACACCTTTGACGTGAAGCCGTTCCTCAAGGCGGGAGCGAACACGATCGAAGGGCGCTTCAGGAGCCCCGAGAAGGAAGCCGACAAGCGCCGCGCCGCGAAGGGCCGCGAGTTCCCGATGTCCAACATAATGTGGGCGAAGAACCAGGCGTTCGTCCGCAAGGCGGCGTGTCACGCCGGTTGGGACTGGGGTCCCGCCGTGCAGGTCACCGGCTTTTGCGGCACGACCAAGCTGATTGCGACAGACGGGCCGCGTGTCGAATACGTCTACTCTACCCAGAACTTCAACGACAACTTCACGCACTGCACTCTTACGGTCACGGCGGAGCTCTCCGACGGCTCGAAGGCCGAGAAGAAGTTCGAGATAGACAACCCGCCGCTTTGGTGGCCGAATGGCGCTGGCGAACAGAAGTTCTACACTGCCGAGTTCGATGTCAATGGCGAGAAGATCGTCAAGAAGATCGGCCTCAGGAAAGTCGAGGTCCTGAACGAGAAGACCGTAAACTCTAAGGGCAAGGAAGAGCTCTCGCTCGTCTTCCGCATCAACGGCAGGCGGATTTTCATGAAGGGCGCTAACTGGATTCCCTGCTCCGCGTACGAAAACGAGCAGACGCCTGCACGCTACCGCGATCTTCTTGAGAGCGCGAAGACTGCGAACATGAACATGATCCGTCTCTGGGGCGGCGGCCAGTACGAAAAGGACGTTTTCTACGACACGTGCGACGAGCTTGGAATCATGATCTGGCACGACATGATGTGCTCTTGCGCGGTGTACCCCGGCGACGATGCGTTCCTCGGCGAGATCAGGGCTGAGCTCGAGCACCAGCTAAGGCGCCTTCGCGACCATGCATGCATCGCCATGTGGTGCGGCGACAACGAGTGTCTTGGCGCGATCAAGTGGTTCGAGGTGTCGCGCAAGGATCCCGACTTCTACCGCGGCGAGTGGATCAAGCGCTCGAAGATGCAGGGCGAGCTCGTAGAGAAGTACGACCCCGCGCGCACCTACTGGCCGTCGTCGCCTTGCTGCGGTCCTGGCGACTTCGGCGATGGCTGGAAGGAGGACTCGAAGGGCGACATGCATAACTGGGACGTCTGGCACGAAAACCAGCCGTTTGCCAAGTACTACGAATACCACCCGCGCTTCTGCTCGGAGTTCGGATTCCAGTCTTTCCCGTCGATGGAGATTGCCGAGACTTTTGCCTCCAAGGAGCAGATTCTCTCGCGCGGCCCCGACTTCGAGTGGCACCAGAAGAACCCGGGCGGCAACGAGCGTATACGTAAGACTTTCGCCCGCTACTTCCCAGAGCCGAAGGATGTTCCGTCTGAACTTCTCCTTTCGCAGTTCCAGCAGGCGATGGCGATCCAGACTGCCGTCGACGCCTGGCGCTCGGAGCAGCCGCGCTGCATGGGCACGCTCTTCTGGCAGATCAACGACAACTGGCCTGTCGCGTCGTGGAGCTCGATTGAGTACGGCGGCAAGTGGAAGCCGCTCCAGTATCTCGCCAAGCGTTTCTTCGAGCCGGTGCACGTGACTCTCTCGCCAGACGGCATGGTTAATGTAATCAATGACACCGACAAGCCGCTGGACGGCGATGTCCTCGCCATCTTCCATCCTTTTGACGGAGGCGACGAGGAGCGTATACTCCTTCCCGCAAACGGGATCGACGCTCGTTCGGCGGCCGCTTTCGGCAAGGTCGCGCAGCGCAAGGATGCAGTGCTGCGTCTTGTCTTCCGCGGCAGCGTGTCGGGGACGACAAGGGGAGTTAACGCGTGGAACTTCCCCGTTCGTGCCGACTATAAGGGCGACTTGCCGAAGGCGAATGTCAAGGCGGAGATCGACGGCTTCAAGGTGACGCTCACGACCGACAAGCCGGCGTTCTGGGTGTGGATGAACGCGAAGGGGATCCGCGGCGAATTTGACGACAATGCCGTTACGCTCGTTCCTGGGGATCCTCGCACGTTCACTTTCAAGGCGAAGGACGCTGTCACTCCTGAACTCTTCAAGAAGTCGTTCAGCGTTACTCATCTCGCTGAACTCGGTAAATGACCATACTCGCTTCTATAAGTACTATCTATCTTTCGAGCGCCTTGACGGCGGGCGGCGCCGATTTCGTGTGCTCGGAATCGCTTGCGGTCAACGAGGACGAAAAAAGCGGCGAAGTCTATTTCGTGTCAGACTGGCCAGCCGACGTGCACTGGTTTGGCGCATACTTGAGGAAGGGCGACGACAGATACTCGATTCATCCGGAGCCGTTTGTGGCTGGCGGCTACTTTGTTCCGGGGAAACCGGATCAAGACGGACGGAGCAACTTTACTTTCTTCGTGAAGCCCGGTTTCGTAGACGACAGAATGAGCCAGATTAGGTTCCGCGCTCGCCATGCGAAGAACCCGCCGCCGCCAGATGCCGCCGCAGTCGCCGCGCTTGGGAAGAAGGCGCATCCCCGCCTCATCCTCAAGCCGAATGACGACGTGTTTGCGAAAATCAAGCAGGCGACGGCTACGAACGAACTTCTCGCCGCTGCTGTTCGCCATATGCGTGAATACGCCGACTTGACGCTTGCCGCCAAGCCGGATCCATACAAGCTCGACGGACGCCGCCTCTGGTCGCAGCCATGCACGGCGCGGACCTTCTCGCTTGCGCAGATGTGGAAGATGACAGGCGACCGCCGCTACTTGGACCGCCTTGAGACGGAACTGCGCGCCATAGCTGCGTATCCCGACTGGAATCCGTCGCACTTTATCGACACCGCGCTTTTCGCATTCGACTTCGCGATTGCCTACGACTGGCTTTACGACGACTGGTCGCCAGAGATGCGCGATGTTCTCGCCAAGGCGCTCATTGAAAAGGCCCTGCGAGCCGCAGATCATGATGCGTTTTGGATTCACAACGGCAACAACTGGAGTCAGGCTTGCCTTTGCGGAATGCTCGCAGCCGCCGTGGCGATTGCCGAGCGCGAGCCGGAACTTGCCCGCGTGCACATCGACAACGCCGTTAGTTTTCTGCACGAGCCGGCAGAGGCGTATGCGCCGTGCGGTGCATTTCCTGAAGGCGTTGGCTATTGGACTTTTGCGACTACATACCAGATCTTCGCCATCGAGTCGCTACGGTCCGCCTTTGGAACGGACTTTGGTCTCGTAGACGAGCCCGGCTTTCGCGCGACCGCGATGTTCCCTGACATGATGACTGGCCCGTCTGGTCTTCTCTTCAACCATTCCGACTCAGGTAAAGTCCGTTCGAAAAGCGCGCCGCTCTGGTGGTTCGCCCGCGAACTCGGCCGCCCCGATGTCACGACTGCCGAGCGCAAGATCGCTCTCGCTTCATACGCCGCTGTGCCTGGCGAAACCGCCGGACACCGATGCGACAACTGCTTCTTGCCGCTTATATGGATGGTCGATGTGCCGAAGGCCGAGAAGAACACATTGCCGCTCTCGTGGTGGTCGGGCAGCACCGTTCCTGTTGCCGTGCACACCTCGACGCGCGATGACCCTGACGCAATATGGGTCGCCATGAAGGGCGGAACGGCCCAGGCGAGCCACGCGCATGCGGATCAGGGATCGTTTGTCCTCGATGCGCTCGGCGTTCGCTGGGCAGAAGATCTTGGCGGCGAGTCGTATGGCATAGGCGAAGCTGAGCACGGAATGAAATTCTGGGACTCCGACAACGATTCGCCGCGCTGGAAATACTTCCGCCTCGGCCCCGAGGGACACAACGTCGTCACGATCGAAGGCGAGAAGCCAAATGTCGTCGGCTTCGCCACGATCTCGTTCAGGCGCACAGGTCCCGCTCGTGCTGGCAAGGAGATTGCCTGCGACTTGTCATCCATCCATCCTGCTTCGAAGTCTGCAAAGCGCATTGGAAGTCTCGCGGCCTCCGGAAAGATCTATGCAATCCACGATGCGTTCAGCGGCGTAAAGCCCGGCACGACGCTCGTCTGGCGCATGAACACCTACGCGAAGCCGACGATAGACGGTAAGGTCGTCATTCTCGAACGCGACGGTCGCAAACTGCGCCTCGAGGCGTCGCAAGGCGAATGGTCAACTTTCGTTCCACCTCTTCCCGCCACCAATCCCGATCCAAATGTCGTTCAGTTGCATCTACGCGTAGTTGCCGAATCGGACGATGTCGCATGGTCGGTAACATTCACCCCTGTCGGAAAGGACAGCTCCAAATGATAATAATACTGAAGAAAGAGGCCGCCGAGAGCCAGGTAAACGGACTCCTCGCGCTGCTCCAGTCGAAGAACATCCAGCCGCATGTCTCTCGCGGCTCCCTGCAGACGATAGTTGGCTGCGTCGGCGACGTAAGCCACCTCGACCCTGGGATTCTCGAGGCGCTCGACGGCGTCGAGTCTGTCCAGCGCATCCAGGAGCCGTTCAAGGCGGCGAACCGCAAGTTTCACCCCGAGGACA
Organism: Kiritimatiellia bacterium; assembly: GCA_017547265.1. The sequence goes on from JAFYQC010000151.1 coordinate 8,726, forward strand.
CCATCATCGACTGCTCCGGCGTAAAAGTCGGCGGCGGGAATTTCTCGGTGATTGCGGGACCGTGCAGTGTTGAATCTGAGGATCAGATCGTCGGCATCGCCAAGGCCGTGAAGGCGGCTGGTGCTACGATGCTCCGCGGCGGCGCGTTCAAGCCGCGCACCTCACCGTACGCGTTCCAGGGACTCGGCAAGGCCGGGCTCGATATGCTCCTCACCGCGAAGCGTGAGACTGGGCTCCCGATCGTCACCGAGCTTATGGATTTCAAGGACATAGAGCTTTTCAACGACGTCGACGTAATCCAGATCGGCGCGAGGAACATGCAGAACTTCAATCTCCTCAAGGAGGTCGGTTCCTACACGAAGAAGCCCGTCCTTCTGAAGCGTGGCATGTCCGCGACGCTGCAGGAGCTTCTCATGAGTGCCGAATACGTCATGGCGAGCGGCAACGAGAACGTCATACTCTGCGAACGCGGCATTCGCACATTCGAGACGGCGATGCGCAACACGCTCGACCTCACAATCGTCCCGTATCTTAGGCGTCGCACTCACCTGCCGATTGTCATCGACCCGTCTCACGCGACAGGTCATGCCTATCTCGTTGAGCCGGCCGCGGTCGCCGCGACTGCCATTGGCGCGGACGGTCTTATCATCGAGGTGCACAACGATCCGCCTCGCGCGAAGTGCGACGGCGCGCAGAGCCAGACGCCCGAGATGTTCGAGTCGACGATGAAGAAGATTCGCGCCATACGCGGCGTGGTATAACAAGGAGAGGCCGATGACCGACTTTGAGTTCTGGTCGCCGACGTATTTCGCGTTCGGCAAGGGCAAGGAAACGTGCACTGGCGAGCTCGTGCGTCGGTTTGGTGGCCACAAGGCGCTTCTTCACTACGGCGGCGAAAGCGCCGTCAGAAGTGGGCTCATAGGCCGCGTCAAGGAGTCGCTTTCTTCGGCGGGAGTGGAGTTCGTTGAACTTGGCGGCGTAAAGCCCAACCCGCGCAGTTCGCTCGTTGAAGAAGGCGTGCGGCTTGCACTGGAAAACAAGGTCGACTTCATTCTCGCAGTCGGTGGTGGAAGTGTGATTGACTCGTCTAAGGCAATCGCGATAGGCGCTGCTAACGGAGGCGAGTGGCGCAAGTTCTATGTCGGGCGCGAGGTCAAGGTGAGACCTGCGATCCCTGCGGCGCTTCCCGTCGGCGTCGTCCTTACAATCGCCGCTGCCGGAAGCGAGGCGTCGACGAATAGCGTCGTCAACCTCGAGCCCGAAAATCTGAAGCGCGCTGCTGGCGGCAACATCCTTCGCCCGAAGTTCGCGGTGATGAATCCCGAGCTAACGACGACCTTGCCGTCATTCCAGACGGCCTGCGGGCTTGCCGACATGTTTGCGCACATCTGCGAACGATATTTCACGCCGACGAAAGACGTCGAGCTTACCGACGCGCTTTGTGAAGCGCTGATGCGAACGATAGTGTCTGAGGGCGCGAAGGTCATGGCGAACCCAGAAGACTACCAGGCGCGCGCAAGCATAATGTGGGCGGGGACTCTCGCACATAACGACCTCTGCGGCGTGGGACGCGTGCAGGACTGGGCGAGCCACGGCATCGAGCATGAGCTTTCCGCGCTCTACGATTGCGCCCACGGCGCTGGTCTTGCCGTTGTCATGCCAGCGTGGATGACATACGTGCACAAGTCGGATACGTCGCGTTTCGCCAGGTTCGCGCGAAATGTATTTGACGTTGGGATTGGCGTGTCTGACGAAGACGCCGCGCTTGAGGGAATCGCCGCGTTCCGCGCGTGGCTAAAGTCTCTTGGGCTTCCGCTAACGTTTGCAGAGCTTGGAGCGAAGGAAGAGGACATTCCGATTCTCGTAAAGACGCTCAACTTGAACGGCAATACCCTCGGTGGCATAATGCCGCTCAACGAAGCCGATGTCGAGGCGATTTACCGCAGCATGGGAGATTCGCAATGATGCCGAGAGTGTTGCTTGCCGTTTTGGCGACTGTGGCCGTCTCGCTTGACGCAAGCGCGGCGGAGTTCAGGATTACGGCGTTTACGCCAGAGTGCCTGCTTGTTCAGGGCGACTGCTCGGCGGACGAAAACGCCGCGTTCTTTGCAGACCCTCGTTTCGAGGAGTCGAAGCGCGCCGGCGCGGACTGGAAGATAACGCGCATGCGCGTCGCCTTGCACGAGGATATCGTGAAAAAGGTTCGCGAGCCGTTTGCGGAGAAGCTTAAGGCGATACAGGGCGTCGTTTCGTATTGGCCCGAGGCGAACGGAATGAAGCACTATGTGGCGCCAGACGGCGATCACTTCAACCTGACGGCTGGCGAAGTTATACACAACGTCTTCGTGAAGGTCGCGCCGATGAAGAAGGGCGATAGCGTAGACCTTGGCGTGGCGGGCAAGTTCACTTACGACCCAGGCGTGCCGTCGCCTGTCTTCAAGGTAAACCAGGTGGGCTACGCGCCGAACTCGCGCAAATACGCGTATATAGGCGCGTGGCTTGGAACGGCGGGGCCAATGCCTCTCGCGTCGTTTGCCGAAAAGCCGTTTGTCGTATTTGATGCAAAGAGCGGCACGAAGGTCTTCGAGGGAAAACTCGCACCGCGTGTAGCAGATCCAGTAAGCAAGGACGGTGCGCCTTTCACAGGCGAGGAGACGCTTGAGGCGAATTTGACGCCGCTTGAAAAGGAAGGCCGCTACTATCTTTCTGTAGACGGGATCGGTCGCTCGATGGATTTCTCGGTGTCGCGCGACGCGATTGCCGAGGCGTGGGGGCATCACATGCTTGGGCTTTTCAACAAGCGATGCGGAATCGAGAAGAAGCCGCCTTACACGCAGTGGACTTGCCCCGCTTGCCATCTTGACGTGATTCGCGGCGTGCAGCCGCCAGACGAGTGGCAGTACGACAAGTACGTCGTTCCCGCGGACGGTCGGCTAATCCTCGGCAAGGACGGCAAGCCGTTCAAGTTCAAGCACTTCAACGTGATTACTTCAAGCCGCGAGATGTGCGCGACAAACGAGCATCTTTCGCTCCCTGGTGGCTACCATGATGCGGCCGACTACGACCGCCGCCCGATGCATCTGCAGATTCCGCGTTCGCTTGCGCTTGACTATCTGCTGAAGCCTGGCAATTTCACCGACGGGCAGCTATGCATCCCCGAATCTGGCAACGGAATTCCGGACATTCTCGACGAGGCGATGTGGGGCATAAAGCATCTTCTTGCCGCGCAGCAAAAGGACGGTGGCGTCGGCACGTGGATCGAGACAACTGGGCATCCAGGCGGCGAGCATGCCGCGCCCCAGCACGAGGGGCTTCAATACTACCTTTCGATTCCGACGCACAATTCGTGCTACGACTTCGCAGGAACTGTCGCGCTCGTCGCGCGCGCTTTCAAGGCGGCGGGGCAGAAGAAGACGGCAGACATGCTTCTTGATCGGGCGATACAGGCGTGGAAATGGGCCGAGACGCACGGTCCTGTCGTGCAGCAGATGAAAGGGTGCACAACCACCAAGTGGAAAACTGGTCCGTGGGTCGATCTCGTCTACCGCGAGCCGGAGAACTGGTCGCCGCGCTACATGCTGACTGCGGCGCTGAACCTCTCCGCGCTTACCGGCGACATGCACTATTTCAATTCGGTTTCAAAGCGCAAGGACGATCTCCAGAAGGAGATCAACAAGTCGAGCTGGGGCTGGAGCGCGTACTCGTTCCTCGAGTTTGCCTTGAAGGACCAGCGCGTCCCCGACGAACTCGAGCAGATCAAGAAGGACTGGATTCGTCGCCGCGTCAATACTGCGAACGAGTATCTCAACGAGCTCGAGAATGCCTATCCATACCGCACCCCATGGTTCTTTGCGAAGCACGGATTTGTCAACACGATGAGCTGGGGTAACAGCCATCCGCTTCGTCGCGCCGAGAGCTTTGTCGCGGCTCACGCGCTTACAGGCGATGCGAAGTATCTTGAAGGCGTCTATCTCGCAAACGACTTCCACAACGGGTGCAATCCTCGTGGCGAGTCGCTGACGAGCGGAATGGGCGTCATCTATCCTGCGCGGGTTCTCGATCTCCAGAGCATGGATGACGAGATAGCCGAATATGTCGGCGGCATAACGCCCTACAGGTGGACGTATGGTGTCGCGCAGGATGCGAAGAAGTACGTCTACGGCAACGACGTCGTGAAGCATTGGCCGATCTGGCGTCGGTTTGCGAATGTCGAGAGCTATTCCGTCGCAGCGAGCGAATACACCGTTTGGGAGACGATACTCCCGCCCGCGGCCGTTCTTGGCTATATGCTCGACGGCCCGCGCAAAGTCCCAGAATCCGTCTATTCGCGCAAGCCCGCCGGAAAGATATCCGACCTTCCCGGCTACTGGGTTAAACCGTGAAGTCGCGCAAACGCGCGTCAGTTTGGTATAATATAAGGCATGATGAATGTCTATAACTCGCTGACGCGCAGGGTCGAGGAGCTCAAGCCCCTTGAAGGTAACGAAATCCGCCTCTACACCTGCGGTCCCACCGTCTACAATTTCGCGCATATCGGTAACTTCCGCGCCTACGCGTTCGAGGACATCCTCCGCCGCGTAGTCCAGTTCAACGGCATGAAGATCCGCCAGGTGATGAACCTCACCGACGTCGACGACAAGACGATCCGCGGCGCAAATGCCGCGGGCATCGCGCTTACGGAATACACGAAGACGTACAAGGACGCGTTTTTCGCAGACTTGAAGAAGCTCAACATTCAGCCGGCCGAGGTCTATCCCGCTGCGACGGACCACATTCCCGAGATGATCGCGCTCGTCCAGAAGCTGATGGAGAAGGGCGTCGCCTACCAGAGCGATGACGGTTCGGTATACTTCAAGGTTCGCGAGTTCCCTGGTTACGGCAAGCTCGCTCACATCGACTTTGACAACCAGCGCACCGGGCTTCGTTGCGCGGCGGACGAATACGACAAGGAGAACGTCGGTGACTTCGCGCTCTGGAAGGCGTGGGAGGAATCGGATGGCCCTGTTGGCTGGGATTCTCCGTGGGGACGCGGCCGCCCTGGCTGGCACATCGAGTGCTCCGCGATGTCGATGAAGTATCTCGGCGAGACTTTCGACCTTCATACGGGCGGCATAGACAACCTCTTTCCACACCACGAAAACGAGATCGCCCAGGCCGAAGCCGCGACTGGCAAGGAGTTCGTCAGGACTTGGATGCATTGCGCGCACCTGCGCGTGAACGGCGAGAAGATGTCGAAGAGCGCAGGCAACTTCTTCACGCTCCGCGACCTGCTCGAAAAGGGATACACTGGGCGCGAGATCCGCTACGTTCTCATCAACGCGCACTACCGCACTGGACTCAACTTCGCATTCACCGCTCTCGAGGACGCGAGAAAGGCGCTCGACAAGATCGATCGCTGCGTAGAGGGGATTTCGGGTAGCCGTGTAGAACATGTAGAATCTGCAGGGCAGATTGTGGTGCCAGAGTGGGCTGAGAAGTGCCTCGCAGAATTCACTGAAGCAGTGAACGACGACTTGAATTTGCCGCGTGCGTTTGCCGCAGTCTTCGACCTCGTGCGCCAGACGAACGGTGCGGCGGCTACGATGACCAAGGAGGAGGCGGGTGCCGTTTTCGGGGTGTTCAAGCGCATGGACGAGGTGCTTGGCGTCATCTTCTTCGAAAACGAGAAGAAGGAGGTTGAGATTCCTGCCGAAGTTAAGGCGCTTCTCGGTGCTCGCGCTGAAGCCAGGAAGGCGAAGAACTGGGCTGAGTCCGACCGACTCCGCGACGAAATCGCTGCGCTCGGTTGGACTGTAAAAGACTCCCGTGATGGACAGAGTTTGGAGAAGAAGGTTTAGGGGTCAGGAGTTAGGGGTCAGGAGTCAGTGCGCAGGAGTCAGGGGTCGGGAGTCAGAAGTGGGGAAAAAGATCATTATTCTCGGGGCGACGGGGTCGATCGGCAGAAATGCGATTGACGTCGCCCTGTCTCATCCTGACGAATTCAAGGTTGTCGCGCTTGCGGTACGCAATTCTCGCGAGCAATGCGAGGCGCTTGCCCGCCAGCTTGGCGCAAAGTCGTATTGCGGCGAAGACGCCGCGGTTCGTGCAGTCGAGGAGAATGACGCAGACATCTGTCTCGTCGCGACCGTAGGAATGTCTGGTTTAAAGCCGACGATGGCCGCTATCGAGAAGGGGATGGACATCGCGCTTGCCACGAAGGAAGTCATGGTGATGGCGGGCGAGTTCGTCACGCGCCGTGCGAGGGAAAAGGGCGTGCGGTTTCTTCCCGTGGACAGCGAGCATTCGGCGATTTTCCAGTGTCTGCAGGGGTCGCCTCGTGAATCCGTCGAGCGGCTTATTTTGACGGCGAGTGGCGGGCCGTTTCTCGACGAGCCCGCCGATCTTTCTTCCGTTACTGTTGAACAGGCGCTCAACCATCCGCGTTGGAAGATGGGACCAAAGGTCACGATCGACAGCTCCACGATGATGAACAAGGGCTTCGAAATTCTTGAGGCGCGCTGGCTGTTCGACGTGCCTGTCGAGAAGATAGACGTCGTAGTGCATCCAGAGTCAATCGTCCATTCTCTCGTCACGTTTTCCGACGGAGCGACGCTTGCACAGCTTTCGCCGCCCGATATGCGTGTCGCGATACAGTACGCGCTCACTTGGCCCGGTCGCCTTGCGTCAAAGCGCGAACAGCTTGACCTCGCGGCGCTCGGCTCTCTTACCTTTCGAGCACCGGATCCCGTGCGCTTCCCGTGTCTGCGACTTGTGAAAGAGGCGTGCATGCGCGGCGGATGCGCCACGGCTGTTCTCGCCGCGGCAGACGAGCTTGCGGTGCAGGCGTTCCTTGACGGAAAGATAAAGTACACAGACATCGCGGCAACGGTCGCCGACTGCCTTAAACACGCGCCTGAAATCCCATGTGACTCCCTCGATTCAGTCTGGGAGGCGACGGAGTGGGTGTCGAAGCGTCTGAGGGCTTAAGGGTCTCGCGTCAGATCTTGAGAAGCTGTTTGCGAAGGGCTGCGGCTACGGCCTCGACGCGGTTTGAGACGCCGAGCTTTTCAAAGATGATCGTCGTGTGATCCCTGACTACGGTTGGGCTGATGCCGAGGGCGTTTGCGATTTCGGTATTGGACTTGCCTGCTACGATTCCCTTGAGGATGTCTTCCTGACGCGGCGAAAGGGGTTCTGCCGGAGGGTCGCATTTGAACTGGCGGTCGATGGCTGGCGATACGAACTTGCCTCCGCTCGCGACAGTCCGGATGGCCGTGATAAGTTCGTCGTTCGCGTCGCTCTTGAAAACCGCGCCGCCAGCTCCGCTGTCGATGGCGGCCGCGATGCCGTCGGTGGTCGTGTATGTAGTGAGGATGACTACGTTGGTTTTGGGCAGTTGTTCGCGTATCTTCTTCGTTGCCTCGGTTCCATCCATGACGGGCATCATCAAGTCCATGATGACGACGTCCGGTTTGAGTCGCAGTGCTTCCTCCACCGCCTCTTTGCCGTTTTTCGCCTGGCCGACGACATGCATGTCTTGCTGCATGTCGAGAAGCGCCGAGAGCCCCATGCGGACTACCGTGTGGTCGTCAGCGACAAGTATTCTAAGCTTTTCCACCTGGCACCTCGTTTTCTCTTTGCATGCTTAGCGAAATGGTGACTTTCGTTCCGCGCCCAGGAGCGCTATCGATGTTCATCTTGCCTTCAAGACCCTCGATTCGCTCGGTGACGCCGAGAAGTCCGTAGTGCCCCTCGGCGGGACCGGGAGCGGCTTTTGGGTCGAAGCCGCATCCGTTGTCCGCGACCGAGAACTGCAGTTGGCTTGCATTCATTGCGCCGGCGACTCTTATCTCCGTCGCCTTGCCGTGCCTTGCCGCGTTGACGGCCAGTTCTCGCACGATCTTCAGTATTGCGTATGCCGTGTTGTCCGTAAGTCGAAGCCGTGGCACGTTGAAGCGAACGGCGAGCTTGACGTCGCCGATCTGCGGGCGAAGCGTTTGCCGTATGGCCTCGTTCATGTCGAGCGATTCGAGTGTGCCGTGCCTCAGGTCCCACAGGCAGTTCCTCAGTTCGCCGTGGCATGACGCGAGCGATCGTTCGGCAATCGCGAGGTGCGAGAGCGCCGTCGGCATGTCTTCCCCTGCGGCGGTCTGTGCGGCTTTCAGCTCGAGCGCGATGCCAGTCAGGTTCTGGGAGATTGAGTCGTGCAGCTCGATTGCGAGGCGGGTGCGTTCCTGTGTGCGCAGGTTCGCGCTAACGTGTGCGACCTGCTCTTTGAACAATTCTCGACCGCGCCGCTCCACCATTCTACGCAAGATGCGGTTCCACGTGAAAAACGCGAGAAGCGCAACGGCAAGTCCTATGATTACGGCGAGAAGCCGCTTTGGCGTCCACCACGGCGCAGGTGCGAGTATTCTGATGTCGGCTTGCGTCCGTACGACGAGCGTGATGCCGCTGATCTTGGGAAAGGGCGCGTGGGGGTGCCAGTTTGGAACGTCCATTATGCACGAGCCAGTCACTTCGACGATGCATCCTGCGTCAAGTTGCGATGGAAGTTCGTCGCCAAGTGCGCTTATGTCCACGGCAAGGGTGAAAGCGCCGTCGGCGATTTTCATCACACCGTCGCGCGGCATGTCCTCTGCCCGTCCCTTAAGCCGAAGAGTCTTGCCGTATAGCTTTTCCTGGAAGATCGGCTTGCCGGAAGGGAGGTCTTCGAACAGTTCGCGAAGCGTCGTGTCGCGCACTGTTTCCACCGGCGCGTCGGGAAGTGTGGCCGGACGCCACCGCGCGCGCACGAGGTTTAGGTGATAGAGGTCGGTCTCTGGAAAACCGACGACTTCCACAGATTCCCCGAAGCTCGGCGGCTCGGGGTCTGCAAGCTCTATGCGTATGAGACGGTTGGAAGGCGTCAGGATAAGCACGTTGTTGCCGTCCCACGCCGCGAGGACTCGCCCGACTGTGCGATGGCGCCGAGAGCTTGCGATTTCTTCTGGGCGCGACGCGTCGAGGGAAAGGCAGTCTGGAGCGTCGAAGATGTCTGGAGTCGGGGTGATGACGGATATGCTGTCTGGTGAAATGACGTTGAACCTGCGACCCATGTAACGCCGCATGTTCCACTGCACCGTCGAGTCGCACCGTCCGGTGAACGTTGCGGTCGCGCCGACGAGTTCGCGAAGTTCGTGGTATCTCGCTTTTGCGTTGTTGACCGGCACGAGAATGCTGTCGCCGCCTTGCCGAACGAACAGGAACACGTGTTCGGGATCCGTTTCGTCGTCGAGGACGTCAGCGATGGTTCCCGTAAGCGTGGCGTCTTCATAGTCGTGCCGGCCGCTTAGGATTTCGGGTATGGCAAGCGACGGCACCTCGCACAGCGCCGTGTGAGCAAGTGTCATCAAGGCAAATACCAGCCGTAGTCCGTTCATTTGCGAAGATTATACCATAAATGGCGCGCTTGCCAAATCAGAAGATGTTACGCTTTGTTTCAGGGAGATACCCCCTACAGTTGTAGGGGCTTGAAGTTTGTCCGCGTATAAGTGTATACTACAACATAAACAATGTCTGAGGAGGTAAATCGAATGAACGCAAAGAGAATGTTTCTTTTTGTTGGCGTGGCAATTGTCACGGCGACAGCAACAGTTGCATCCGTTGACAAAACGGCTGCCGAGATGATGGCGAGCGCACGGCTCGCGGACGCTGGCGTTACTGCGCAAGTTGGCGCGGGGTACGCTGGCGCGAAGCGATACACGTTTAAGTTCGAGGGCTACAAGGCGTATTTCGACGAGCCGGTCGCGGCAAAGCCTGGACGCCAGTGGATGTGGTGCATGAAGTGGCCGGGCGCATACGCGGAATTCACAGGGCAGGAGGATGGCGTCAGGCGCGGCTACTACTACGTCTATCTTGACGACATCGACTGGATGTCGCCGAAGGGCGTGGAGATTGCCAAGCGCTTCCATGACTTCCTCGTCGGGAAGCTCGGTTTTGCGGCGAAGGCGAACTTGATCGGCATGAGCTGGGGCGGCTTCTACTCCACGCGCTATGCTGCGGCCCATCCCGAGGATGTCGCGCGCATCTACCTCGACGCGCCGCTCATGAACTTCGACGGTTTCCGGCTCCACGAATGGCCCGCGGCCCGCAAGGCGTGGGGCGAGAGCGAGGGCGGCGAGTGGACGAAGGACCCGCGCATGCCGATCAACCTCGCGGACAAGATCGCCAAGGCGAAGATTCCCGTTTTGCTTCTCTACGGTGGGGCTGACACGGTCGTTCCGCCAAGCAAGAACTGCGAAATCTTCATCCCGCGCTTCAAGGCGGCGGGCGGCAACATCAAGGTCTTCAAGCGCGACATGTACGGCCATCATCCGCACGGCTTCCAGGGTGCCGCCAACATTGGCGCAATCGTCGATTTCTTTGAAGGAAAACCAGTCTCGGTCAAGTGACTGGCTGGATGGCGTACTAAAGTCCGGCGACGCCCCGTGTTTATTCCGGGGTTGCTTTTGTCAGCACGACTGAGCGGAATTATGGTATAATATCAGTGTTTTGAAACACTAATGTTGTGCATATATTAGTGTTTTCATACACTGATTGCGAAAGGAAGAAGCAATGGGAGAAACGGACATCAGTTTGTTGTTGGAGACATCAAGTCGCCTGATTGATGAGGTTTCACTTGATTTTCGGCGATATCTTTGTCCGAAGATAGAGTGGAACGATAGGTTGATATGCATCAAGGGTCCCAAAGGATGCGGCAAGACAACTTTGATACTTCAGCACATAAAGGAGACCTTTGGCGCTGGTAGCGACAAGGCCGTGTATCTTGCACTTGACCATATATGGTTTGCATCGCATGATGTCTTGGATGCTGTCGATTGGCTGTACACACATGGATGTACGCATCTTTTTCTCGACGAGGTGCATCATGCCGAGCACTGGGCAAGACTTGTCAAAACGATATGCGATTCATATCCAAAATTGAACCTCGTATTCAGCGGATCGTCTGTTCTGCAGCTGACGGCTGCGCAAGCGGATCTTTCTAGGCGTCAGGCAGTTTACAATCTGGAGGGCCTTTCGTATAGGGAGTTTCTAAAGTTTGAAGAAGGGATTGACTACCCGCCAATATCAATGGAAGACTTGATTGTGCGCCATCGTGCGTTGTCCTTGGAAATATCGCGCGGACGAAAAATACTGCCGCTTTTTGACGACTACCTACGGCATGGGTACTATCCCTTTGGAAAGGAGGCGAAATCTCAGTTTGGGCAACGCCTTGCTGCTGTTGTTGGTACCGTGCTTGACGTTGACTTCCCGAAAGTTGTTGATGTTTCCGCTTCTACTGTACGCAAGACGAAGAAGATGCTTATGATTCTTGCGTCGAGTTGTCCACAGACGCCAAACATGTCCGAACTCTATGCGGAACTTGAAACCGACCGCAATGCGGGGATCAAGATGTTCGACGTGCTTGAAAAGGCGGAACTTGTAGCATCCGTCGCGCTTGAGGGAAAGCATGCGAAATTGAAAAGACTTGGGGTTGCCGAGAAGCTTTTTCTGGGGGATACCAACTTGATGTATGCCCTTGTTGCCAGCCCGGATATTGGAGCCGTCCGTGAAACTTTTTTTGCCAACCAGATGCGCGCTTCGGGTCTTTCATACTCAATTCCACCGAAAGGAGACTTCAAGGTATCGGATCGTTGGCTCTTTGAGATTGGAGGGAAAGGCAAAGGTTTTTCTCAAATAAAAGACATTTCGGATAGCTATGTTGTGAACGATGGCGTCGAGATTGGCACAGGGAACAAGATTCCTTTGTGGCTTCTTGGCTTTCTTTATTAGCATCTCCACCCACCCCCTACAGTTGTAGGGGATTGAAGTTTGTCCGCTGATTAGTGTATACTTGCATGAAACCACATTGGAGGCATGGAAATGAACAGGAGAGAGTTTCTGCTTGGCTCGGCGCTTGCCGTCGTGCCGGCGTTCGCGGAGAGCAACACGCCGTCCGGAGATCCCGGAAGCCGCGCTGGGCGCATCTTGATCGCGCATCTGACCGACCCGCAATTCGGCTTTGACTGGACGGCGCAAGATGACGAGGCGAAGTACGCCGCCGACCTCGCGCGTTTCGAACGCACGGTTGCCCGCGCCAACGCCCTCAAGCCGGACTTGGTGCTCATTACTGGCGATATGACGCACAAGGCGGAGGACGTTGTCCGCGATTGGCCGCGTCTCCTCGGGATGTTCAAAGTCCCGGTCGTCGTCGCGCCCGGAAATCACGACATGGGGCAGAAGGTCACAAAGGAAAACCGCGACCGGTATCTTTCCATCTTTGGCTCCGACTATCAGGCGCTTGACGTGAAGGGCTGGCGCGTGATCGCCGGGAACACCCAGTTCTGGTTCAAGACTGAGCTCGCGGACGAAAAGGCGAAGTACGAGGAGTGGCTCAAGACCGAACTCGAGAAGGCCAGGCAGTACGGCGGCAAGGTGATTCTTGCCGGGCACATCCCGCCGTTCGCCCATGCATTCGACGAGGGGAACTCCTACGAGAATTATCCGAAGGAAGGCCGCGAGGCGCGGTTGAGTGCGTATCGCCAAGCGGGGGCGAAGTTCTACATCTGCGGACACACTCACAGGATGTCGACGCACGGCTACAAGGACCTTACGATCCTCAACGCCGAAACGACGTCTTTGAACTTCGACCGGCGGCCGTTCGGTTTCCGGCTGTTCGAGGCGGCGGACGAAACTGATTTCTCATATTCCTTTGTTGCGGTTTAGACACGAAAAGACCGCTATATTTTTTAATGCGCCCGCCGCATCTCCATTCTTTGAGCTCGTGGCAGTGTGCAAAACCGCCGACTGAAAATCGGAAAAAGTGCCGAATGCATATTGACGATGTTGCCGTTTATGTGATATAATTAAACGCAAATGAAAAAATATCGTAAAAGAATTGTGGATGAGATACTTGACGAAAAATTGTCGTATATGGGCGCGGTTTTAGTCGAGGGTCCAAAGTGGTGTGGCAAGACAACGACATGCGAGCAACATGCTCAAAGTGCGTTGTATGTTGCCGATCCCGACAGGCATGGGTACTATCTTGAGATTGCGGGGACGAAGATATCAGAATTGCTCAAGGGCAAGAGCCCTCGATTGTTTGATGAATGGCAGGATATTCCAGAGTTGTGGGATGCGATTCGGTTCGCCGTTGATCACTCAGACGGCGAGCTTCATTTTATTTTGACTGGCTCCGCAGTTGTCCCCGAGAAAAATCGGAGTAAGATAAGCCACACTGGGACGGGGAGGTTTGCCCGGGTGCGCATGAGGCCCATGACCTTGTGGGAATCGGGGGAGTCGTCAGGGGAAGTCAGTCTCGCGAAGTTGATGGACGGAGAAAAGTTTGAGGCGGCTTCGTCGCGGAAAATCGAGCTTGACGAGATGGCCGAAATCGTCTGCCGCGGCGGCTGGCCTGCAGCGGTTGTCAGGGGCGGCAGGTCGACACTGAATGTCGCCAGAGACTACTTCACTGCAATTTATGAGAGCGATATTTCGCGTGCGGACGGAATTCCGCGCGATCCGGCAAGAGTGCGCAGATTGCTTCGTTCGTATGCGAGACTTCAAGGCACGCAAGCCGGCATTGCGACGATTCGAAAGGATATTGTCGCCAATGATACGGACGGCTTGAGCGAAGACACGATTTACTCATATTTAAACGCGCTTGAGCGGATATTTGTCGTCGAGAATGTCCGGGCATGGACACCGTCGCTGCGGACGAAGGAGGCAATTCGTTCGTCTGATGCCCGCTTTTTCGTCGATCCGTCCATCGCGACGGTGGCATTGGACGCAACGCCGGGGAATCTCATGAAGGATCTCCGGTCATTTGGTTGCCTGTTTGAGACGCTTTGTATGCGGGATATTCGGACTTATATGGAAGCCCGGCGTGGACACGTTTTCCGGTATCATGACAAGACCGGGCTTGAATGCGACGCCGTGCTGGAGGATGCAAAAGGACATTACGCACTCGTCGAGATGAAGCTTGGCGGTGATAGGTTGATCCAGCAGGGGGTCGAGTCTCTTAATGCCTATCTGCGATTGGTTGAATTGCGAAATGCCCCGCGACCTGTTTTCAGAATGGTGCTTACTGCGGTTGGCGACTATGCGTAC
>JAFYQC010000152.1 GCA_017547265.1 Kiritimatiellia bacterium
GCCCTAATACCTCTCTGCGTACTCTGCGCCCCTGCGCCTCTGCGTTAAAATCTGAACCTAACGAAATGTTCCACGTGGAACAATCGCTTGGTGAACTGCCTTGCTGGATGACTCATACTACGGAAGAAACGCATAGGATTATAAGGGAGAATCTAGGTGCTTCTGCACTCTATGGCGGTGCGATTGAGGGTACTGGCGTGCGTTATTGCCCGTCAATTGAAGATAAAATAGTCAGATTTACTGATGCAAAGCAGCACCATGTGATGCTTGAACCGGAAGATTCCAAGGGAGAAGTTATTTATCCTAATGGCCTCTCCTGTAGTTTGCCGCGCGATGTTCAGGAAAAGATGGTGAGATCTGTGCCTGGTCTTGAGCATGCCGAATTCCTTGCTTATGCGTATGCAATCGAGTATGACGGTATTGATTCACGCGAGTTGAAACACTCCCTTGAGTCAAAGCGTATCGAGGGGCTATTCTTTGCCGGACAAATAAACGGAACCACTGGTTACGAAGAAGCGGCAACCCAGGGAATCATGGCCGGTATAAATGCCGCCCTAAAGGTTAAAGGGGAACCTCCACTTGTACTTAGCCGACAAGATGCCTACATCGGTGTCTTGATTGACGATCTTGTAACGAAGGGTACAGACGAGCCATACAGGATGTTCACGAGCAGGGCAGAGCGTCGATTGATTTTGCGACAGGACAATGCAAGGTTTAGATTGCTGGAAGCTGCAAAGAGGGTTGGCATACAGCCACTGGATTATTTGGAGGCAGTCTCACAGGTAAATGACTATCTCACCAGCGCCGTAAGCGCGAAAGCACCAAGCACTAGTGCCGAAGGCACGAAAGCACCAATCTCTCGCTGGTTCACTGAAGAGGAGATAAAGGACGAACTAAAGATTATGCGACATTATGCGCCGTATATAGAACAAGAGAGGAAAGCGGCGGAAAAGGCGAAGATTGACGAAGCTATCGCGATTCCAAAGTGGCTTGATTATGACAAATGCGGAGCAGTTAGGTACGAGAGCCGGGAGAAGCTGAAAAAGTGGCGTCCAGAAACGCTGGCCCAGGCAGCTCGCATTTCTGGTGTCAATCCCGCGGACATCGCGATCCTTGCGGTTATCATTAAGCGCGGCAAACACTGATCCAGCGTAAAGAGATTATGTATCATGGACAAAAGTTATCAACATTAGTTGTAGATAAGTGGTAGACATAAGAAGATTTCTTTCGAATGACGGTTCTGCGGTGTTTTTGCTATATTGCTCACGTCACTTTGGAAAATCAGGTATAAGATGAGCAACGAAACTATAGACATGGTCTCGAAAGGACTATGGGACCGCGCGCAGACGATATGCATCACGATGATGCAGGGGGAGACGAAGCGCAGCAGGGCCGAGAGAAATTTTTCGATGATTCAATCTGTCGTGCGCGATGGAGACACTTTCAAAATCCTTGCGCTCAACAAGATGTCCGCGGACATTCTCGAAAGGGAATATGCGGAAGACCTAAAGAAGAGTTTTCTCCTCGCCGGCGCCGATCCCAACATCAAGATCGAATTCTCGTTTGACGAAAACGCCAAGCCCGCCATTATAGTGCCGAAGGCGAACACCGTCGTCGAGAAAACTAAAACGGGTCGCATCCATACATTCATCTCCACGATGCCACTCAAAGAGTATTACACCTTTGAGGAGTTCGTTGAGGGTCCGTCGAACAGCTACGTTCTCGCGGCTGCGAAGGGTGTTGCGAAGAACCCAGGGCAGAAGGGACTCAATCCTCTTTTCATTCACGGAGGCACCGGTCTCGGCAAGACTCACATCATGCAGGCGATCGGCAACGAAGTCAAGCGCAACAATCCGATGGCGGCCGTATGCTATCTGACTGCTGAAGTGTTCCTCAACGAATACGTCAACGCGATGACTCAGAACAGTCTTCAGACTTTCCGCGACCGCTACAGGAAGATCGACGTTCTTCTCATCGACGATATCCAGTTCATTACGACGAACATGAGGAACTTCCAAGAAGAGTTCTTCAATACGTTCAACACTCTCACTGGCGCCGACAAGCAAATCGTAATAACTTCCGATGTCGCTCCTAAAGATCTTCCCGGAATCGAGGAACGACTCATCTCTCGCTTCGAAGGTGGAATGCTCCAGGAGATAGAGTCTCCGGCCTACGAAACTCGTCTCGCGATTCTCAAGAAAAAGTCGGAAGGCATGGTTCCTGAAGTTTCAGACTCTACTCTAAAATTCATCGCTGCAAACATTAAGAGCCACGTGCGCGCGATGGAAGGAGCTCTTGGCAAGGTAAACATCTTCGCCAACCGAGATCCTTCAATGGTGCTCACCGACGAAGTCCTTTCATATATATTGAAGGACTTCATCGAGAAGGAAAAGAGCAGGAAGAAACTTACTGTAGACGAAGTGCAGAACTGCGTCTGCAAGAAGTATGCAGTCAGCATGCAGCAGATTCTTTCTCCAGAGCGCACTCAGTCTATCGTCACTCCTCGTCAGCTTGCAATGTACATCTCAAGGAAGTTCACAACAAGAAGTCTTCCTGAGATAGCGAAGAAGTTCGAGAAGAGCCACGCAACTATCATACATGGCGTTAAAAACATCGCAAAGCGTCTCGACGTTGAACCTGAACTTAGGGCTTCTCTCGACGAAATACTCTCAGATCTCGGCTGTTCAATGAAAGACATGGTTGGTTGAAAAAAGGTAGAAACATTGTAGACAACTGGCAATCCTATCTACAGAAAAAAGAGATATCAAAGAAAATGAAATTTCAGTTGAAAGAATGTCTACAGGCAAGGAGTGAATCAAACCCTTGTTTTTCAGGGACTTTCTTCACTTGTCTACATTGTCTACAAATCTAATAAGTATAATTTCCTCTATTTTAAAAACAACATTAATATGATAAAATCTCCGGTGTGAAGGCAACAGGTCCTTAGCACAGAAAGGAAAGAAAAAATGAAATTCAAGGTTATCAGGTCAAAGTTCATAGAAGGGCTCAAGAGCGTACAGAACATCGTCGCAGGAAAGGGATCGCTTCCAATCTTGCAGAACGTGATGATCGAAGGAAAGGGAAACTCGATCAAGCTTACGACAACCGACCTGGACATATCGATCAAGTCAGAGGTAGAGTGCGAAATAATAGAAGAAGGAAATACCACTCTTCCCGTAAAGCTTCTTTTCACTTCCGTAACGAAGGCAGCTGAAGGCGAAGTAGTAGTCGAATGCGATTCCCAGGAAAGGGCGACGATAAAGGCTGGCAGCGCTCGCTTCAAACTTCAGGGAATGCCTGCTTCGGAATTTCCCGTCATTCCTGAAGACGGTGAAGCTTACATGTATTCGATTCCCCAGGTGACGATAAGGGAAATGCTTCGCAAGACTGCATACGCCGCGTCGCAGGACGACACTCGCCGCACGCTCAAGGGAGTGCTCATGAGCTTCAAGGACGAAAAGCTCACAATGGTTGCTACTGACGGCCGTCGTCTTGCTCTCGTTGAGAACGAACTTGAATTTCCAAAGGCAGCAGAGAAGGACATCGTGCTTCCCTCGAAGGCAGTTGCAGAGCTTCAGCGTTCTCTCGCGACCGAAGGAGAGGTTTCGATCATGGTGAAGAAGAGCCAGATTTGCTTCACTCTCGGAAGCGTCCAGATTTACTCGAAGCTGATGGACGACACTTATCCGAACTACCGCCAGGTCATTCCGAAAGAGTGCGCCGAGCAGATAGTAATCGACCGTCTACTTCTTCTCAACGCTCTCGACCGCGCGAGCGTCATGACGATAGACGAAGCTCATTCGACGAAGCTCATCTTCGAGGCGAATCGCCTCACCGTCACGTCTGCCGCTTCTGAAATCGGAGAAGCGAAGGACGAAGTGCCGATCAAGTATGCCGGCGAGAAGATTGAGATAATGTTCAACCCCAACTATGTCATGGATCCCCTCAAGGCGATCGACGACGACGAAGTAACAATCGGTCTCAACAACGGTCACAGCCCTGCCGTGATAAGGTGCAGCATTCCGTTCCTCTACGTTCTCATGCCGCTTAGAATAAACTAAAGTTCGAAGTTTAAAGTTCAGAGAAGTTGAAAGTCTAAAGGGTGGACTATGAAGCTGTGGACCGATAGTAATTATCCGATTATAATTTCGTGCGCGAAGGAACTTTCGCGCTGGACAGAGATAGAAGTGATCGACATGGGTTATCACCCTATCGAAGTCACCGAGAACACGGTCGTCATACGCGGGTCGATGAGAGACGTGATGAAGCTTAACCTTCGTCTTCGCACTGCGCATCGCGTGCTTGTTCCGCTTCTCAGAACTACTTGCTACAACATAAAGGATCTTTATGAAGCCGCGCGCTCGATAGACTGGGAAAACCTCATCGAGGCCGACGGCTATTTCTCTGTCTCTTCAATTGTCCACAACTTCACGATACGCGATACGCGCATTCCATCTCTCTATACGAAAGACGCAATCGCAGACCGCATGCGCGAAAAGTGCCAGCGCCGTCCCGACTCGGGCGGCGAGAACAAGGGCGCGGCAGTGTTCGTATACTGGGAGCGCGACGAAGCGATAATCTATCTCGACACTTCGGGCGAGCCGCTTTCGAAACGCGGCTACAGGAAGATACCCGGCTCCGCGCCTATGCAGGAGACTCTTGCGGCGGCATGCATTATGGCGCTCAAGTGGGACGGCAAGACTCCTTTCGTCTCTCCGATGTGCGGCTCCGGAACGCCCGCCATAGAAGCTGCGATGATCGCGATGAACAGGGCGCCAGGTTCGCTCAAGGGTCACTTTGCGTTTCAGTCGGTGAAGGGATACAGCAACATCATTCCCGGCGAAAGCGCTCCTCGTGTCGCGCCGCGCCAGCATGTTGGCGCGAGCCCCGAGCAGATCTGGAAAGAGATAGTGATGGACGCAATCGCGGAGGAAAAGAAAGAAGGGCTTCCTCCGATCATCGCGACCGACATATCTCCCGAAGCAGTCGACAACGCTCATTCAAACGCGATTTCCGCCGGTGTTTCGCAGTGCATCACATTCAAGGCGTGCGACTTCGCAGATACTCCCATTCCCGAATCGGATGCTTCTCCGCGTGGTGTCGTGTTCTTCAACCCAGAGTACGGCATCCGCCTCGGCACGTTCGATGAGCTTGCACCGGTCTACGAGCGCATAGGAACTTTCATGAACGAGAAGTGCAGCGGGTATACCGGCGGCCTCATCACCGGCAATCCCGACCTCGCGCGTCTCGTAAACCTCTACTACAGGACAAGGATACCGTTTTTCAACGGACCTATCGACTGCCGGCTGTTCGTGTATCCCGGCTGTGAACTCAAAGGACAGAATGTCAAATGAACTTCGAAGAATTCCTTAATGACGCCGCGCCAAAGGCGCAGGCCAACGAACAGCCAGCCGAAGAGGTTGCTGATGAGGTTGAAGAAGAAGTCGTGGTCGACAGCATCGACGTGCAGAAGGCGGTTGTCGAAGCTCTTGCCGCCGACAAGGCAGAGCAGGCGGAGACCATTTCCGCGCTTCGCGCCGAAAACGCAGAGCTTAAGAAAAGCATTAACGAATTGAAGAAGAGCATCTCTGATCTTACCGACCGGGCTGAACTTGCAAAGAAGCAGTTGCTCGACCAGAAAGCGGCGCTCGAGAAAGTTGGTGACGTTCTTGCAACGAACGCCGACAACGGACTTTCAAACAAGGTGGCGCTTCTTGATCGCGACATCGACGTTCCCGACCGCTTCACCGGCGAGACGCGCGATCACGTGCTTGAAGTCGTGCGCGAGGCGCGCGACAAAGCCGAGGCGGAAGGGCGTCTTAGGCGCGCGCAAGTGCTTGAGGGCGTTCTTGCCGCAAACGAGCCCGAGGGAACGCTTGCGAAGAAGCGCGCAAATCTCGAAAAGCTTTTTGCCGACAATGGTAACTTAGTTTCCGGTCCGGTTATTGCCGAACTCGAGAAGATGGGCATTTCCCACAAGAATGGGGAAGAGTACCTGTTGCCTGCCGAAATCGTCAAGCGCAATTATTAATAAGCCAATTGATATTTAATCAACAATATCAACAACATTGTGAACATTGTTTATATTATTGTTGATAATGTTGATATTAGACCCCTTGATAGTTGATAAAATAAAGTCCATAATATCGCCGCTTTGAAAAACCTGAATCCAGAGTTCTGCAAAAACGTCAAGTTGGCTCGCCGTGAGGCGGGGTTGACCCAGGGGCAGCTTGCGACCGAAGTCGGTTGCAAGCAGTCGGCGCTTTCTATGTTTGAGCAGGGCGATGGAACGAAGCTGAACGACGAGGTTATCGAGAAGCTGGCGAAGAAGTTCAATCTTTCGCTCACACCGTCAGTCTCTCCCGCTCAAGTCAACACGCCCCCACTTCCCAACTTACCCACGCCCCCACTTCACCGCGGTTTTTGCCCGAATCCACACTGCCCGACTAACAAGGAATATTTCGTCGAGGAGATTCGGCTTTTCCTTCCCGACAGAGAGGCGGCCGATCCCGTCGGCGGGAAGTATTGCGCGATGTGCGGTGAGCTTTTAGAGAGGATGTGCCCGAATTGCGGCGCGCCTGTCCACGCCGGTGCAATCTGTTCCCTCTGCGGCCAGCCCTACATCTCTGCGCTGTAGGCGACGGCCCATTTGTGGTATAATACCACCTTATGAAAAAGATTATCATTACCGTCATCGGTAAGGATGCAGTCGGCATTCTCGCAAAGACCTGCACCTACCTCGCCAAGGAGCATATCAACATTCTCGACATCAGCCAGACCGTCACCGGCGGTTTCTTCAACATGATGATGATCGTCGACGCGGCGAAGTACAAGAAGACCTTCGACAAGCTCGGCGCGGAACTTGCCCGCCTTGGAACCGGCATGGGCATGAGGATCCGCTGCCAGAAGAGCGAGATTTTCGAGAAGATGCATCGTGTGTGAGAAGGGAATGGTTAAATTTGGTAGGGACGCGTTTCCAACGCGTCCGCGGACGGCACGTATCCCCCGAGCGAAGCGAGCCGCGTCAGCGGTCGCTAGAGGGGTGAGTGCCGCCCCTACCAAGAAAAATTGAAACCAGGAATACGGAATTAAGATGATAAATATCTCAGAAGTTCTTGAGACGAACCGGATGATTCTCGAGGAGAACCTCGATGTCCGGACGATCACGATGGGCATCTCGCTGCTAGACTGCGCGGACTCATCCGTCAAGAAGACGTGCGACAAGATCTACGCGAAGATAACGCATCTTGCTAAAGATCTCGTGAAGACAGGCGACGACATCGGCCGCGAGTTCGGCGTCCCCGTCGTCAACAAGCGCGTTTCCATCACGCCCGCAGCAATCGTCGGCTCGTCCTGCTGCAAGAAGCCGTCCGACTTCGTGAAGATCGCGAAGACGCTAGACCGCGCTGCGAAGAAGCTCGGCATCAACTTCATCGGCGGCTACTCGGCGATTGTCTCGAAGGGAATGACGCCCGCAGACGAACTTCTCATCCGTTCGATTCCCGCCGCGATGGCCGCGACCGAGCGCGTCTGCTCGTCCGTCAACGTCGGCTCGACAAAGACCGGCATCGACATGGACGCCGTGCGGCTCATGGGAGAGATCGTGAAGGAGACGGCTGAGAAGACGAAGAGCCGCGGTTCGATCGGCTGCGCGAAGCTCGTCGTTCTCTGCAACGCTCCCGACGACAATCCCTTCATGGCCGGTGCGTTCCACGGCGTGAGCGAAGCGGACGCAGTCATCAACGTTGGCGTCTCGGGACCTGGTGTCGTCAACCACGTGCTGCGGCACACTTGCCGCGGAGTCGGCTTCGAGACGCTTTGCGAGACGATAAAGAAAACGGCATTCAAGATCACGCGCGTCGGCCAGCTCGTCGCGCAGGAGGCGTCGAAGCGTCTCGGCGTTCCGTTTGGAATCATCGACCTCTCGCTCGCGCCGACGCCGGCGATCGGCGACTCGGTTGCAGATATCCTAAAGGAGATCGGTCTCGAAGAACCAGGCGCGCCAGGAACGACTGCCGCGCTCGCGCTTCTAAACGACCAGGTGAAGAAGGGCGGCGTTATGGCGAGCTCCTACGTCGGCGGACTTTCGGGCGCATTCATTCCCGTCTCCGAAGACCAGGGTATGATCGACGCGGTGAACGCCGGCGCTCTCACCATCGAGAAGCTCGAGGCGATGACGTGCGTCTGCTCCGTAGGTCTCGACATGATCGCCGTTCCCGGCTCGACTTCCGCTGCGACGATCTCCGGAATAATCGCCGACGAAGCGGCGATCGGAATGGTCAACCAGAAGACGACCGCGGTGAGAATCATTCCCGTCGCAGGGAAGAAGGTCGGCGACTCTGTGGAGTTCGGCGGACTTCTCGGCCACGCGCCGGTGATGAGGGTGTCGAAGTTCTCGTGCGAGAAGATGATCGCGCGCAAGGGTCGCATCCCCGCGCCGATCCATTCGTTTAAGAACTAAATTGGTAGGGGCGTCTCTCCGAGACGCCCGCGGGCGCGTCGGAGACACGCCCCTACCGGAAAAGGATAAACTTAAGAGCTATGGATTTTAGCCACAAAGAACACTAAGGGAATAAAGAAATGAAGAAGACAATTGTGACTATCGCTGCGGCGATCGGCGCCGCGTCTGCGTTCGCGACAATTCGCGCCGTCTCGCACGACATGTATGGCGGCAAGGCAAACGGCTGGCAGATGCAGCGCCACGCCGAGAAGATGTGCGTCGTTACGAACGGCGGCGCTAAGGTCGTCTTCATCGGCGATTCAATCACGCACTTCTGGGAAAGCAACGGCAAGGAGCAGCTTGCGAAATACTTCTCCGAGGGAGACATGAAGATGCTCGATCTCGGCATTTCCGCAGACCGCACCGAGCACGTCCTCTGGCGCCTCAACGAAGGCAAGGAGCTTGACGGCTACGAGGCGAAGTGCATCCTTCTCATGATCGGCACGAACAACACCGGTCACTTCCCGATTGAGAAGGAAGCCCCTGGCGACACCATTCTCGGCATACGCGAGATACTGAGGACGATCCGCGCGAAGCAGCCGAAGGCGACGGTCGTCCTCACGGCGATCTTCCCGCGCGGCGCGGCGGCGGACGACTGGCTGCGCTTCCGCAACGACGTCGTGAACCGGGAGATCCAGAAGTTCGCCGACGGCAAGACGATCTTCTGGTGCGACTTCACGGACCAGTTCCTGACGGCGGACGGACGCCTCTCGCCCGAGGTCTTCCCCGACCGTCTCCACCCGAACGCCTTCGGCTACGAGATCTGGCACGCCGCGGTGAAGCCCTACATCGACTACGCGCTCTCCGACGGAAAGCTCCCCGCGCCCGCCAACCGCTACGCGCAGCACGTGAACGCGCGCGTCTTCCGCGTCGACCAGAAGCACACCGTCTTCCCCGCCTCGCGCATCCTCTCCGAGGGCTACGGCGCGCACGACTGGTGGCTCGACCGCCTTCTCGCCAAGCGCAACCAGATCGCCGATTCGAAGGGCGAGATCGACCTCGTCTTCTTCGGCGACTCGATCACGCACAACTGGGAGAACCAGGGCAAGGAGTCGCTCGCGGAACTCCGCAAGACGTATTCCGTGCTCGACATCGGCTACTCCGGCGACCGGACCGAGAACCTCGTCTGGCGCGCGAAGTTCGGCGGCGAGCTCGACGGCTACAAGGCGAAGTGCGTCATGCTGATGATCGGCACGAACAACACGTGGCACCGGATGGACCGGCCCGAGGACATCGCCGCGGGCATCCGCGAGATCCTCGATCTCGTCGCGCAGAAGCAGCCGGACGCGAAGACGCTCCTCCTGCCGATCTTCCCGTTCGGGGCTTCGCCGGAAGACGCCAAGCGCGTGAACAACGAGAAGGTCAACGCCATCATCAAGGGCTATGCCGACGGCAAGAAGGTCGTCTGGGTCGATTTCAACGCCAAGTTCCTCGACGCGAAGGGCGACAACGTCGCGCTGATGCCCGACCGCTGCCATCCGAACGCGAAGGGCTACGCCGAGGTCTGGCTGCCGTCCGTCCTCCCCCACTTCAAGGAAATCTGCGGAAAATGAACGCCATGATCGCCGCGACGGTCTACTGCATCGTCGGATGCAACACGGGTTCGCCCGACAAGGATGCGCTCAAGGTTCTCGAATGCGACACCGAAACTGGAGCCGCGAAAATCGTGCAGTCGGTCAACGGCTGCGAGGGAACGACATACTACCAGATCTCCAAGGACGGGAAGACTCTCTATTCCGTCTTCGCGGAGAAGGTCGATAACAAGTCGCACGGAGCGCTCGTCAAGTTTGCGCTCGACGGACACCGCATTGGCGAGATGACGCGCCTCGCTGGGCTTTCTTGTGAGACGCCGTGCCACGTCGCGCTTTCGCCAGACGAGAGCATCATGTCGGTTGCTGTTTACTGGTCGGGGATTTACGGAGTGATGGCGCTAGACGAGCGGTGCGCGACTCTTGGTAGGGACGCCTGTCCCCAGGCGTCCGCGGACGGCACGTATCCCCCGAGCGAAGCGAGCCGCGTAAGCGGTGGCTACAGGGGTGAGTGCCGCCCCTACCTAACGACCGCGGCGCTACCTAACGATGCGGTTGGTCCACGCAAGGACCGTCAGCAAAAGGCGTTCGCGCACCAGACGTTCTACACGCCCGACGGTAAACTTATGGGCGTGTGCGACCTCGGCTGCGATCGTGTGAACTTCTACGACTACAAGAAGCCGGGCGGACTTGAAAAGCCAGTTATCACGCTAAAGGCCGATCCTGGCGACGGCCCGCGCCATGCGCTCTTCTCGAACGACGGCAAGTTCCTCTTTGTAGTGAACGAGTTGTCTTCAACGGTGACGAGTTACAAGGTAGCCAAGGGGACGCCAAATTTGGTAGGGGCGTCTTTCCAAGACGCCCGCGGACGCGTCGGAGACGCGTCCCTACCATTCACCCGCATCGGCAAATGGTCTATGCTGCCAGAGGGCTGCACGCTTAAGGAGACCGAGACGAAGGCCGCGGCGATCAAGCTGACAGGCGACGGCAAGATCCTCATGGCGTCGAACCGCGGGCACGACTCGATCGCGTTCTATGCAGTGAACGACGACGGTACGCTCACAATGAAGAATGTTGCGAAGCTGACCGGCAAGTTCCCGCGCGACTTCGAGCTTATGCCGGGCGAGAAGTTCATGGTCGTCGGGCACAAGATGTCGAACGAGATTCAGGTGTATGCATTTGACCGCGAGAAGTGCGAGCTTAAAGCCGTCGGCGAGCCGATTCCCTGCTGGCGCCCGCTGTGCTTCAAGTTCCTAAAATAAAAAAACAAGATTGGGAAAACAACAAACCTAAAGGTGGTAGTTTAAATTTTAACGCAGAGACGCGTAACCGCCGCGCAAGCGGGGCTCGCGATTCGTAGCGAGCCAAGCCGAACGGAGTGAGTGCCGAGAGACGCGAAGTGCGCAGAGAAAGATAGATACGGAGAAAACTTCAAAGAGCTACAATACTACTCTGCGTCTCTGCGACTCTGCGTTAAAAAACAATACCCCAGACGAATAAATTATAATGACGCAGAGAATAGAAAATGGTTTGATTGTTGATGGCTCGGGGAAGCCCGGGTTCTATGGCGACATCGTCATTGACGGCGACAAGATCGTCGATATTATTCCTACGGCGTCGCATGGTAGGGACGCGTCTCCGACGCGTCCGCGGACTACCGATCCGCAACATGGTAGGGACGCGTCTCCGACGCGTCCGCGGACTACCGATCCGAAGCAAACAACCATCGACGCTACTGGCTGCATTGTAAGTCCAGGCTTCATCGACGCTCACGCGCACTCCGACGCATACCTCATTTTCGAGCCAGACGCGCCGTCGAAAATCTCACAAGGCATCACAACCGAAATCAACGGCCAGTGCGGCGGTTCGGTTGCGCCACGCTACGGCGAAGCTCGTCTCTCCGGCGACTGGTCGACGCTGCTCGGCTCTCGCCTCACATGGCGCTCGCTCGCAGAATACCGCGCAGTCCTCGAAGCGGCGAAGCCCGCGATAAACACAATTCAATTCGTCGGTCACAACACTCTCCGCTCTTCCGTCGTCGGCTATGCCGGACGCGCTGCGACGAGCGAAGAACTAAAGGAGATGCAGCGTCTTCTCGCTGAGTCGCTTGACGCCGGCGGCTGGGGTCTCACGACTGGGCTCATCTACCAGCCGGGAAAATACTCGACACCAGAAGAAGTCGTCGCTCTTGCAAAAGTCGCCGCGGAGCGCGGCGCATTCTACGCAACGCACATGCGCTCAGAGGGTGACAGGATTCTCGAGGCAATTGACGAAGTGATCGACCTCGTGCGCGCGACAGGAATACGCGCGGAAGTCTCTCACCTCAAGACGAGCGGCAAGCGCAACTGGCACAAGATCGACGCAGTCCTGGAGAAGATCGAGAACGCGATTGGCGAAGGGCTTCTTCTCGGAAGCGATCGCTATCCGTTTTGCGCGGCGGGAACTGATCTCGACATTGTTCTTCCCGACTGGGCGCAGGAAGGCGCCGCGCTCGCGGAGATGGCGCGATTTGCCGATCCCGCGACGAGGGCGAAGATCGTCGCAGAGATCAACGCGTCAGACCGCGACTGGTCGACGGTAATGATCGGTGGAACATGGAGCGATGCGACAAAGCCATTCAGTGGGAAGACGGTAAAAGAAATTTTGGGTTTGAGATGCGCGATGGGCGACATTGTGGGGCCGCATTTGGTAGGGGCGCCTCTCACCCCTCTAGCGACCGCTGACGCGGCTCGCTTCGCTCGGGGGATACGAGGCGCCCGCGGACGCGTCGGAGACGCGTCCCTACCAAGTGCGTCACCAGGTGAATTGATCTGCCGTATTCTCGAGCTTGACGGCTGCAAGACTGGCGCGTTCTTCTTCGGGATGAGCGAAGACAACCTCGACAAAATTCTTTCTCGTCCGTGGATCGTTCCTGGGAGCGACGCGTCTCTTCGCGCGCCGTGGGGACCGCTCGGCGCGGACCACCCGCACCCGCGCGCATACGGCACGATGCCGGAGTTCTACCGCCGCGTGCGCGCGCTCGGTGTTTCGCGCGAAGATGCGATTGCGCGTATGACTTCCGTTCCCGCGCGGCGCTTCGGCATCGCGCATCGCGGCGTGATCGAGAAGGGCGCGTTTGCCGACATCGCAATCTGGAAGGAAGATGAGTTCTCTTCTTCTGCG
The DNA here is from genome assembly GCA_017547265.1 of Kiritimatiellia bacterium. Next base: position 13,192 of record JAFYQC010000152.1, read on the forward strand.
ACATACGTCGAGCCGCACAAGTTCTCTCGCGGAGTAAAAGCCGTCCTTGTGAACGGCACGGTGTCGTATACAGAAGGAAAGTTCTCGGGGAACAGAGCTGGAAGATTCTTGGAAAGAATTGGGTGAAGTTTTTTAACGCAGAGACGCAGAGTACGCAGAGAGGAATATAAAACATGAAAAAGATACCTGTGATAGTTTGGTTGCCGCTTGTGTTTATCGCAGGCGGGCTTGTCGGTTACTACGGCCCTGCCGAGGAACTGCGTTCGCGTGACGTTCGCGAAAAGGAGGAAAAGGCGAAGCCAAAGTCAAAGAACGCCTTTGGCTCCTTCACCGAACTAGTCAACATTCCAGAAGTCGCCAAGCGTCCGCGCCGCGTGAAGGACACGGAACCAGCGACGAACACAACCGCCGTCGCCGGTCGCGTCGGAGACGCGCCCCTACCAGGCGAATCAGCCAGCGGACGCGTCGGAGACGCGCCCCTACCAGAAAAACGCAGGCGCGTCGCGCCAGAAGATCTTCGCGCGCGCATCGACGAAGCGGCAGAGCTTTGGCGCACGCGCATCGAGATAGCGCGCGCTTCCGCGATCGAGAAACTTGGGCTTGACGACAAGGGCGCCGAGTCGTTCAACGACGCGATCGAAGACATGAACGCGAAGTTGCGCGAGTCGATACAGATCGTTGCCGATAGAGTCGCGTCCTCCGAGGCGATGACGCAAGAGCTCGGCGTCCGTCTTATGGGCGACATCGCGACATCGCTCGCCGAGGCGTATGATGCGATCGGCACTTGCGTCGACGAAGACCATCGCGGCGAAGTCTCGCGTCTCGAACTCACCAACTTCATCGACCCTTCCGTCGGCGAACCGCTTATCGCCGTCCAGGACAAGCTCGAGGACTTCGGGGAAAGGCCCAGGAAATGAGAACCATCCGCGTTGCGCTGTTCGAGCTCGCCGCCGCGGTGCGTACGCGCCGCGCCATCGTGCTCGTCGCGCTCTATCTCGCCGCGTCCCTTCTCGGGATGAGCGGCGCGATAACTGCGCTCGGCAAGATGGAAAACCGGCTCGCCGAGATTCTCCAAGTAGAGAAGGTTGAGGGCAAGAGCGGCGTTGTTTCCGCGGCGCTTTGGAAGTCGAAGCCGTTCCAGCAGCTCGTTCGCAGCGCTGTCGGCGACTCTCTCATCTACGACGACATCGTGGGCAAGCATCCCGCCGAACTAATCTACGCGTGGATCGTCTTTCTCGCGGTGCCGCTCTTGACGGTGCTTGTCGCGACGAGGCGCGTTGCGGAGGAAGTGAAGTCGGGCGCTGCGAAGTACATGCTGCTTCGCGTGACGCGGCTAGAATGGACGCTCGGCAAGTATCTTGGAATTGCGCTGCTGATGCTCGTCGGACTTCTCATAGGAGCGGTAGCGGCGTGGATAGTCGCGGCGTTCCGTCTCTCGGGCGCGGACATTCCTGCGCTCCTTCCCGCGATGATCGTCTGGTCGTTCAAGGCGTGGTTCCTCTCGCTCGCGTGGCTTGGCCTCGCGCTTGGAGTTTCGCACCTTTTCAAGTCAGGTGCGAAGGCCGATGCCGTGGCGATACTTCTCATGATCGCCTTCTCGGTTGTGCCTGCGATCATGAATGCCTTTGGCTCCGCCTGGCTCGGCGGGAAACTGCTCGTGCTCGTTCGCCTCTTCCCGTCGTCGGTGGATGACGCGCTTTGGCGTTCGTCGTTCATGCCGGTCGCAGCGAGCGCAACATGGCTCGTGATGCTCGGGCTTCTCTATCTTTCAATCGGTCACGCCGTCTTTGCGAGGAGGGATGTCCGATGAACGAGGCGATAATCACACGCGGGCTCGTAAAGAAGTATGGCCGCCACGCGGCGCTCAACGGCTTCACGCTCGCCGTTCCATCTGGGTCCATCACGGGACTCGTCGGGCGAAACGGCGCAGGCAAGACGACATGGATGATGACAGTCGCCGGCTTCGTGCTTCCCGATGCCGGAGAAGTGAGCATCCTCGCCAGCGGTCCGTTCGATGCGCGCCGCCACGGCGGTCGGTTCACGATTCTTCCGCAGGATTCCGATCTTCCGAACGAAGGACGCGTAAGGGCGCTCCTCATCGGCTACGCGCGTCTTCAGGGGATGACAAAGAAGGATGCTGCGAAGTCGGCCGACGAACTCATCGAAGTCATGAACCTGACGGACAAGGCGAACGCGTCCATCCGCTCGCTCTCGCACGGAATGCGAAAGCGCGTCATGGTCGCGCAGGCGTTTCTTGGACACCCGGAAGTCGTGATGCTCGACGAACCGCTGAGCGGGCTCGACCCGGTTGAGGCCGAGCGTCTTCGCTCGTTCCTTCTTTCTCTGCGCGGCAAGACGACGCTCGTCATCTCTTCGCACCAGCTCGACGACATCGAGAAGCTTTGCACGCACGTCGCGTTTGTCGCAGACGGAAAGGTGGAGCGGATGGAGACGCTACGCGCGATTACGTCCGACAGCGGGCGAATCGTCTATGCGCTAAAGGAGTTGCCTAGCGATCTTGCAGCGCTTGAAGCCGAGTGCCCGGGAGTGAGGCTATCGGTAGGGGCGTCTTTCCAAGACGCCCGCGGTCGCGTCGGAGACGCGCCCCTACCAAGCGCGCCCCTACTTGAAGCGGAGTGCCCAGGAGTGAGGCTATCGGTAGGGGCGTCTTTCCAAGACGCCCGCGGACGCGTCGGAGACGCGCCCCTACCAAGCGCGCCCCTACCAAGTGAAAAGACGCTTGTCGCCGAGTTTGGAGAGGGGCTTGCGGTGGAGACCGTGAACGCGGCGCTTTTGCCGCGCCTCGTTCCCTTTGGCGTCATCGCCGTCACCCCCGGCCGCTCGCTCGAAGAGGCGTATCTTGGGAAAGCAAAAGTTTAAAGTTCAAAGGCGAGAGTCGAATGAATAGCAAAAACAAAATTGCGATTGTTGTGATGGCTGCGCTCGTCGCGGTGGCTGCGAAGGCTGCCATCACAAACCTTACGGGCGTGGTGACTTTCGAGCGCGGCGACCTGTCGTTTTTCTTCATCGACGACGCGGCGGGCTCGCATTGGCGTGTGCAAGGCGGGAAGGGCGCGCCTGCGGTGAAGATCGGCGATCTCGTCCATGTCGAAGGCGAGCGCGAAATGACGACGAAGCGCCGCGTTACTGATGCGACAATCACCGTCGAAGGTCATGCCATGGCTGCCATTCCGCCGCCACTGGGAACAGGCATCGCTGAACTCTTTTCGCGGCTTATGCCATTTGGCAACACCGACCTCTACGGCGGAGTTGTCGTGACCGAGGGGCTTCTCCGCGACATCAATCGCCGCCAGACGACGACACAGCTGCTCGTTGGCGAAGGCGACTCGAATCTCCAGGTCGAGATACCGTGGGCGCTCGAAGAGGCGCTTCCCGCAAATCTCGTGCAGGGCGCGACCGTGCGCGTGAAGGGCGTTCTTACGTGGACGTCCATCGAGAACTACGAAGAGGGGATCTTCGGCCGCATAGAGAACGTCGAGCTGATTCCCCCGACGCCAGACTCGGTCGAGGTCATTCGCCGCGCGCCCTTCTGGACGGTGGGGCGGCTTCTCTTTATCTTGATGTGGGTGTGCTTCCTCGCCGCGGCGCTTTCCGTTTGGACGCTGACGCTGCGGCGGATGGTTGCGCGGCGCACGCAGGAACTCGCCGAGTCGGTGCGCCAGCGCGAGCGCGTCAAGATCGAGGCCGACGCCGCGCGCCGCGAAAGGTTGCGCCTCGCCGCCGATCTACACGACGGCTTCCAGCAGTATCTCGCCGGCGCGACATTCCGTCTCAAGGCGGCGATGAACTATCTTCCCGAGGGCGCCGACGAATCCAGGGCGCAACTCGATAAGGTGAACGACGCCCTGAAGCACACGCAGTCGGGCTTGAGGTCGACGCTTTGGGCGATGAACGAGGAAAGCGAGGGCCCGGAGTCGCTTATCGAGCTTATTAATTTCGTCGCGCGTCGCCTTCCGCAGTGGGAGGGGATTTTCGAAATCGCGAGCGAGGGCGAGGAGCGCAAGATCGCGCACAATTTCGCGGGTACGATACTCCTTATTCTGCAGGAGGCGGTTGGCAACGCAATCGACCGCGGCCACGCGAAGAACGTCAAGGTTCGGATCGTGTTCGGCGAGAAGGGGCTCGCGATGACGGTAGCGGACGATGGTTCTGGGTTTGATACGGCAGCGGCGCGCAAGGAGGGGCACTACGGGCTTTCGGGCATGGAGCGGCGCACGGCGGAGCTGGGCGGGAAGATTACGATTTCGAGCAAGATCGGCGAAGGAACGACGGTAAGGATTGCGCTGCCGCTATAGTCGTCGGCGGTGGTAGGGACGCCTTTCCAAGGCGTCCGAACCTTCGCTCCACCGCCAGCCGTAAGTTTTGGACATCGTCGGCGGTGTCCGAAGGCTTCTCCTCGCGGAACCTCGGCGAATACGCCGTATCCGCTCGCTCGAACCTTCGCTCCACCGCCTCCTCCCTGCCCCCTGCCGCAGGCAGCCATAAAAAACTCTGCGCACTCTGCGCCTCTGCGTCTCTGCGTTAAAATTCTAATTTTCTAATTTTGGGGACAGGCCCCGTCAGACCCTTGATTTTACGGCCTATCGTGGGGTCTGTCCCCAAAAATGACCTTGCAGCAAGGGTGGGGTCAAGTTACCTAGTGGTTGACTGGGTCGAAAAATTCTGCTACAATACCTTCGAAAAATTTGGAGAATAATTATGCCGATGATAAAGCCAGTATCTGAACTTCGGAATTACCCAGATGTTCTTAAGAATGTCAAGGTGGGGCATCCGGTTTATCTGACAAAAAATGGGACAGGTCGCTATGTCCTCATAGACATTGAGGATTATTCTGTTGTTGAGGCGGCAGGAAGGTTGAGTTTTGAGCTTATGCGGGGTCGCACTTCTGGCGAAACCGATGGATGGATTTCAAAGGAAGATATGAGGGCGCATTTTGGAGAACGAGCACATGTCTAATCGCATCCTTGTATATTCGCCTTTGTCAAGGTGTGACTTGGACGAGATATTCGATTACATTTCATGCGAATTGGAAAATCCGGCTGCGGCACATGAGACAGTTAATGCAATTATTTGATATTCTATCGAGTTACGGAATCTCAGATCTTTGTGGATAGGATCCTTTACAAGAAACGAGACTATAGCCAACTTCTCGGTTTGTAATTTCCTGAGCATGGCAATACCTGCAGTAGTGCAAGGGCGGGGGCGCCCTTGCTACATCGTTCCCTGACTCCTGCCACCTGTGTACTCAGTAGTGCAAGGGCGGGGGCGCCCTTGCTACATCGCTCCCTGACTCCTACCTCCACTCTCCAACTCCAACTCTGAACTCCAACTACTGACCCCTCGGCACTCGCTCCGCTCGGCGTGTTCGCTTCCCTATGGGTCGCGAACCCCCGCAAGGGGCGGTTACGACCCCTGACTCCTGACTCCTGACTACTGACCCCTGACTCCACTCTCCAACTCCAACTCTGATCTGCAACTACTGACTCCCACCCCCTATTGACTAGTATTTGGGATGATGAGATAATATGTGTGTTTCGTAAATGCAATTACTA
>JAFYQC010000153.1 GCA_017547265.1 Kiritimatiellia bacterium
AATAGCCGCCACCTTTACGCCGTTCGTGCCGATGTCGACATACCCCCTCGTAGTCGCATTGTATTTGACCTTAACAGGATGGAACATCAGCGAATTGATGCACCCCGTGCCAATCAGGATCAACAGCACGACCACGGTTGCTATTATCCTCACCGCAGATTTAAAAGCATCTTTGATCATTTTCACTCCTTTGTGGCCTTTGTGTTCTTCTTGTCCGCCGAAGCCTTGGCGTAGGCAGATGTGGCTAAAAACACCTGTTCGCAGATACTGTCGGTGACCTTCTCGGCCCAGGCGCGGTTGCCGACGCCCGCAGGGCGGAAGGACTTGTGCCACTTAACGTCCGCAAGCGCATAGACCGAAACCTGCGCCCAAATAGATGTCGTGAGAAGCTCCAGCCGCTCTTCGTCCTTCACCTTCATCGCAAGGAGTTTTCTGAGCCCTTCGTAAACAGGGCGACCAAATGCCTCTTTGAACTCGTCATGGAATTTCGTCGGTCGCGTGACTTCGTGGCGGAAGAGACCCGCGCAAAGTTTCTGGGCGCGCTCGGTCGGAAGTGTCATGAAAAGCATGTCGTCAATCCACTCGCGCACGGCCGCGCGCCACGACTTCTCGTCCTTTACACCGTCCGCAAGTTTCGCGAGCGGTGCGCCGAGGTCACCAAAAAGCCGCTTCGCGGCGAGGCGGTATAGCGCCTCCTTGGAGCCGAAGTAGCGGTTCATGAGCGCCGAGTTCGCGCCCGCGCGGCGGCATATCTCCCGCGCCGAGGCAAGCTCGAAGCCCTTGTCGGCAAACTCCTTCTCGTCCGCCGCGAGTATTGCCTCGCGCGTCTCCACGCCGTCCTGCCGCGCCTTTCTCGCCCTCTTCAGTGGCATCTCGAAATCTCCTTTTATCGTAATCACGCGATTACTTTATCATAAAACGACCGCCCCTGTCAATGGCGAACTGAAAAAAAAATTACACCTCGGCGAGCTTCTTGATGAGGGCGTATTGGACGGACATTAGCTGATTCTCCAACTACAGCTACTCAACCTCAACCAAATAAAATGGAGGGCGCGTCAGATGTGCCGCGCTGTTACTTTGTTACTGCAATTGCCTCGCAGAACAGTCCAAGCGCAGACAGTCGCGCAAAGCACAACACTAAATAACAAAGATACAACGATGCACTTTTTCACCATAGTGGATGCCCCTCTTACTAAGAATTTAATAGCAATGTGGCACATAATAGGCTTCGGGCTCTGGCAATTTTAAGAGTTCCTCCATCCATTTCGGTGTATAGCCGTTTGCCACAAGCGGCTCCACCCCCTGCGCAACGGCCTTTTTGCGAATAATTTCCCAATTCGGAATCAATTCCTCCGACGGACTCGGCACACGCACCTTTCCGCGCTCGAGATAATATAAAGTCATCGTATATGTGAATCCCTGCGGAGATTCAATCTGGTCTATCCATCGCTCAATCACCTTGTCTGCCGCTTCTGCACTTGCCGCATTTCCTTCGCAGACAAACTTTTCCTTATAGCCACGCAACCGTTTCAGTTTCTTCGCCTCTATCCAATGGAAGAACTGGTTGTAGTCTTTCCTTTTCTTAATTATTGCCCCGTAAAGCTGGATGGCAGCAAAATCAGTCAAAACGCGCGTCTCAAACTCTTCCGCAGATGAAAAACTGCGCAATGGCGCACGGGCTGACACAATATCATCATAAAGAAGACTGAAAAATGCACGTCCGGTATACTGATAATCCTTGTCCGTCAAATACTCCACCTTCTCGGGAAGTTCTACCTCCAATTCGCGTATGACATCACTTTGCAAATTTGAATGCGCAATTACGACGGAATCGAAAATTGCTTTTATTACCTCTCTTTGCCCCATGTCAACAGGCGTGCGGCTCGGCTTTGCAAGCATGGAAGGCGGCTCGTTCGTGGTGACAAAGTTCTTCTTGTCCGACCTCGCGCCGTCAAGTGTCGCGCAACGGCGCTGATACCACATAGCACAGAAAAGTGTCGTTAAGATGATGGCGGCGAAAACCGTAACCGATGATATCTGTCTTGATTTTGTCATGGCTGGTGTGTCTCCTGTAACACAACTCCGTCAAGGATAACGCGACAGGACGGACTGCGCGAGATCCAATGCCCATACTTTTCGATTTTGAACACGCCGTCAGTATCAATGCTGAACCGCTGGCGATACTGACTTGCAATGACCAATGGCCGAGAATTTTGATTAAGATGCAACTCAAAATCCGAAAAAGGCACAAGGAACATTTCGTCAGAAGCGCCCCTACGATGCCATCCTATTGGAATCATCCAGACCATCTCACTGTTTGGCGACCATGTCTGTTCTGGCCATCTTTCGCCCGCAGAATCAACAAACCACATGTTCCCGTCCTTAATCGGATATGCCTTGTTTGCGCCTACGGCTTCAGTATGCGTCCTTGAGTGCCCGTTGGTAAAGCATCCAGTAACAACATCCTCTTCATAGCAGGCAAGTTCGGACACTGCAATGCCCTTGAAGGAAACAGTCATCGGCCCAATATAATTCGTAGTGACAAGCGTTGCAACTCCCACGCTCCCCGGCGGCCAACATTTCCGATTCCCTTGATAGAAGATGTCGGTTATGCAAATGCCCCATTCTGCTCCTGTTGTTATCACCTCTTGCGGCTCAATCAGCGAAATCGACGGTATATATTCGATGTCGTCAAGGCGCACGCAAATCGGAGGCGTGTAGTTTCTGGAAATAGGACATGTGTAGGTTCTTACCTCACTGGCATCATTCGTCATAACACCATCGAAAAGTTCATATCCACTTTCGCTATCTTCTGTGTCCAACTTCACTGTCGAAAGAATTACAGATGAAAGTTGCGGGAACGCCTTGAAAAGCACCTTCTCCCCCACGCCGTAGATGTGGCGGTTGGTGCAGGGGTTCTCTGGAGCTTCCCATACTGGCGAAAGTTCAAGCCGAATTGATGTCATAGCACATTCATTCGTCAAAGTGTCGCCGCTGTCGCAGTCTGTGATTGTCGCAGTCACCGCAATATCATCAGCCGCCTCGCTCGCCGTCGCCCCTTCGTATACGACTGCGTATGAAACTTGCGTCTCGGCGGGAACTACAACAGGAGCAAGTGGAAGATCGGGGCCGGAAATCCGGCTCAACTTGCTAATGTTTGCGCTCATTACCGAGAGCGTTCCTCCATTCGGGCCGCCATTGGCAACGATGTTCAGGCGCGTACGCGTCGGATTGCAAACACCCCACTGCCCAGGTTCGTTTTCGTAGGCATTTTCGAAGATGACCGCCGACTTCGAGAAAGAAGCCGAGACGGACGCGGCAAGAGGCGCGGAAGACGGTTCCCACTTCGGGCCCGTTCCGTCGTAGCAGCATCCGCAAAGGCAGCTCGCCGCCGGAAGCCAGTAACCCTCGTAGGAATACTGTCCTTCTACGCTGCAACCGCAGCATGTGCAGCCCATCGGACAGTTCCATGCAAAAGTGTCGCCGCTCCCGCTAATTGAGCAGCTGCATTGTGCAGACGGCCACAGGAAAACACCGCCAAGATTCAATGGCACGACAGACATCGTGAACGGATTACCGTCTGACGCGGAGATCGTCACAGGGCGGCAAGCATAAGTCTGGTGCGCCGCGCCACGCATCTGCCAGACTTCCGTATCGGGATCGGACACACCGACTACGGCAAATGGCCAGTCAGACGAGATTGCATATGTCCTACCAATAAGGATCACCACCTCGTTAGTGACGCCCGATTTCGCCACGAAGCGAGGATCAGGATAGTTGCAGGGCTTGTCACCCGTAAATGTCACGAGAGCGTCTGGGCCAGTAGCAACGACACTAATGCTGCAATAGGCGTTTGTATTTGCGCCTGCGGGAAGGACATTCGCCGGACCGAAGAAATCACCATCGTAGACAGTGGGATTGGAATCTTCGTCGTTAGGAATTCCGTCATCATCCCAATCGTCGGGGTTGACGCGACGGCAGACCGTCTCAACATCGTTGGAGCGCGTCACGAAATCGCCATTGGGGAAGAGGACGATCTGCGCGTTGATGGGGCAGTTCGTGTCGCCGCCGAGGAAGAAGTTTTCCCATGTGAGGACGCGGCTGCCGTCATCGCCGTCAAGCCGCCACAGTCGGCTTTGCCCTGGAACGGCAGACATTGGAACGCCGACGGCGCAGATTTCGTGCGCGGCGTCGCGCGGAGTTGGACGGATGCGACCGTCGATGAAATACCAGAACGACGAAAACGTCTCGTCGTTAGTGCCGAGAGGGAACGCCCAATTGGTAGGGACGAGCGTCCCGCTCGTCCGCAAGACGCCAAAATCAACCACGTTGTTCCCGAAGGACGATGCCGCACCATGAACGTGAAAGTTCCCAACAAGCGTTGCGTTCGTCGGCATGGCATACGAGATCGTCGCATTCATCACGACTCCCTCGATGTGCCACCCGCGAGTGATGTCGCACTCTTCAACAGTCGCGCCTATCATTCCCTGCCACAGGAAACCCCCTATAACCCGCAGCAACAGGTTTGTCTTCTGCGCGTCAAGAGAAGTCCCGAAGGCGAGAAGCGAAAGCGCAAGCAGATGCGAGAGCGGAAGCTTTCGGATGGCATGGTAGGCGGACTTGACGAACCATGCCAGAATTGCGAAGCACTCGGCAATCGCGACACAGTAGCCAATATAGAACCAATCCGCCATCACCGCACCCTTATGTCAAAGCGGACATGCTCTTCGTCCACCTCAACGGTTTCGCCTATCTCGCCAAAACCACGCCTCACAACCTTGAGCCGATTCCACGCGGGGACGAACTGCCCCTTCCCGATGACCAGCGCATTCGTCGTCGCAGTCTCGACCGCGCCCGTGCGGAGGTCGGCCCGATACCACGCGCCGCAGTCGCAGCCAAAGACAATCGCGGCCTCATCAAATGACAAATCCCCGTCGTTGTCGCCGTCCGCGCCAATGGCGACAAGCACCTCGTTTGTCTCGCACGAGTCAAACGCCACAGAAAGTGTCAACGTCTGCAGCCGCGCGGCATCGACATTCAGCGCAACGTTGGTGCTGACTTCTGCATCAGGCGTGGCTGCCTCCGGTAACGACGGCACGGCCACCCGCGCGCCCGCAAAAGCGGAAAGAGCGAGAAACGCCACCGTCAAAATCGCCGCACCAAACTTCATGGGGGTATTTTACCATAATTCGGCGGACATAATCTCACGCGCTGCTATTTCCTAATTCTCAAAAACGCCTTTGCCGCGGTTCCGTCGCCCGGAGTGACAACAAAGGTCATCTTGCCGCTTGCGTCGGTGCCAGAGGTTGTCACCGTCGGCGTCAATTTCGCCGCACCAGTCCAGTCGCCAAGATCGCTTGTCGCCTCGAACATCGCCGCCACCTTCGCAGCATTAACCGCGACTGCACTCTCGCCGTCCTTCACCGTCACCGCGACAGTCATCGCCGTAGTGCCAGCACTCTCGCCCTCGCCAATCGCCAACTCCCCAATCTCGACCGTCGGCTCATTTTCGAACAGCCGTTCCGCGCCCAGCAAATACGCCGCCGCCGCATGTTCATTAGCCACCACCGCCGCTTCGCCAGCGAGCAAATCGCCTGTCACCCCCTTCACGCCGTCAGCCCAAGTCTTGAACGCATCGTATTCCGCCGCGCTCCCGCCAATTGCCGTCTTTACCGTGGCATCCGCGAATCCAACTCCGTCAACCGTAGCGTTAACAGTTGCCACATCAGCATCAACCGCAACCGCCGGAATCTGATCAACATTTGGCATCCATCCAACTTCATCTATCCAAGCGCAATCGTAACCGACAGAATTGGAGGTGTCCTTAAGATATGTCCAGCGAATCGTATGCGTATCAGGTGACGTTATGTCGATGACTACGTTCGTCCAATCGACATCTGCTGCAGAATAGACTTCCTCGCCATCGACCGTAACGCACAAGTAGTCATACAGTCTGCCACGGCGCGTCTCTCCTGATACCTTTGCCCAGAAGGACAGAGTGCCACGTCCGGTCACAGTTCCCTGGAGCCACGAAGATTGTCCGTCGCCTATCGCAGCACTCCGCATTGACGCCACCCAGTCGTGGTTCGTCACAAAGTCGCCAACCCATTCCATACCAACAGAAGTCGTGAGCAGAAGGTTTGTGGTGTTGAGGAAGTCAGCATAAGTCCAGACTTTCTCCGTCCAGACGGCAGAGAAGGATATGTCCTTGTCCGTGAAAACGTAAATCGTTCCCGGCGCATAGACTCCCTTCCCGTCACTCCACCCAGCAAACACAAAGGAAAACTTCTCCAACGTGCCCGCACCAGGAATCGTCAGGGAATACCCCTCCCACTTGACAACATCCTTTGGCGCAACGCCAGCAGTATTTCCATTGCCGTCGAAGGTTGCCGTCACCGCAGCCGGGCTCCAACAGAACTCGTCCACCCACGCACAATCCTCACACTCGTAGCCCGGCTCATCCCAATCATCCTTATGGTATCGCCACGTCAGAACATGAGACCCCGACCCGATCACTTCGAAAACGGCATTCGTCCAGTCAACTTCCCCCGCTATCCAGTCTCTTTCCACACCATCAACCGAGAAAGTCACATAGTCATACCTGTCGGTCTTGTAGGTCTCTTCGCACGACACCTTCCACCAGAACGAAACAACTCCCGCTCCAACAACCGTCGTTGACAGCGAAGACTCTCCATCAAGCCCAATCTCTCCGCTGCGCATCGATCCAATCCCGTCATGACAAATAACGACATCATTCGTCCATTCCGCATCGCCGCCAGAGACAAACATCCTCCCTGGCGCATTCATGTAGTCACCCGTTGCCCATGCCTGCTCATCCCAAACGGCGTAAAGCGTAACCGTCGCATCGGACTCTAACGTCAAGTCCTCAACGATGGCACCGTCGTTGAAAATCAGACCCTCATCTCGCGCAAGCGACCATCCGACAAACGCAAAGCCAGGCTTCGCAAAGACATTGAGCGGAAGTTCCGTAGGCTCACCAACCACATATGTCTGGTCAGCCATATCGCCCATCCCGCCGTTTGCGTCAAAGACAACATGGTAGAGGTTCCCTGCCCAATGAGCATAGAAAGTGTGCGCCCTGGTCAATGTTACCTGTGTCCCCGCTGTCACCTGAGCGCCATTCACGGGCTCAGTCCACCATCCAAGGAATGTCGCACCTGGCATTGACGGGTTCACGGTCGGAAGCGTATATGTCATACCCGTGATCTCTTCCAGGACATTCGTCGCAGGCGCACCTCCATTAGCGTCAAACACGACATCAAATCTATTTGGCTCCCAATATGTTATTTCACGTGAATTACTCGTAGGCCAACTGTCGGGCAACGCCCTCGAAGTGGCCACACCATCCCATCCCATTGAACCGTTCACAACAAACACTGTCACCCCGCTCGCTATGCCGCTGAACACTGCCGCATTATATGTCGGCGCATCCCCTACAAAATACAGAGACTCAAGGCTTGAACATCCCTCAAACACATTCTTCCCTAGCGACGTCACGCTTTCTGGAATCGTCAACGTCGCAAGTGAAGTACAGTTCTTGAAAGCATAGTCGGGCAACGCCGCAAGCCGCGACGAAAGCGACACTCTCGACAGCCTCGTGCATCCGCTAAACGCCGACGCGCCCATCGTAGTCACGCTGTCGGGAAGCCCGATCTCCGTCATTGCAGTGCAGTTCGTGAAGCAACTCGCGCATATACGAGTCTCGCCGGGGGCAATCAGTATCCGCGGAAGTTTATTGTATACACTCGGGAAAAGAGATGCCGTCGTCTGGTGAGCGGTCGCAGTCGTAATGTTGGTGATTGACGAGCATCCTGCAAAGATCGAAGTTCCAAGAGCCGTCACGCTGGACGGTATGTAGACCACCTTGACCGAAGTACAGTTCTGGTAGGCGTTCGTCCCAAGATACAGCAATCCGTCCGCAAAGCATGCCTCTGCCATCATCGTGCAGTTGTAAAAGGCATAATTCCCCACGCGTTTCAACGAACGCGGAAGGTTGAAGTCCGCAAGCCTTGAATCGCCGTAAAACGCATAAGCCCCGATGTCTTCCACCATGTTGGGCAAGTCCAATCGCGCCAATGCCGTACACCCCCTAAATGCACTATCACCAATCACCTTCAGCGCCCTTGGCAACTTAACGTCCTCCAGCGCAACGCATCCCCTGAACGCGCCATCCCCGACGGACTCTATCTCATCTGGCAGGACAACTGCGGACAAAGCCGTACAGTTCTCGAAAGCCGAAGCGCACATCTGCGTAATCGTGCTGGGCAGCACAATATCGGACAACGCCTTGCACCCCTTGAACACATCCTTGGTCAGCATCCATTCACCATCCGATACGACGACAGTGCTGATGTTCGAATATGCGGAAGGGAAAAGAGTCTCAAAGGACTTAATATGTGTTGGTGCACGCAGCCCCGTCAGACGTTTGCAGTCAACGAAGGCGTTGTCGCCGATGTTTGTCACGCTGACGGGAAGCGATACCGACAACATTCGCCAGCAGTTGGAGAACGCCTGTTCGCCTATCGTTTCCAGCCCATCGGCGCAAACAAGATTTGGCAGCATAGCACAATTTGCAAACGCCTCCTTGCCTATAACCTTCAAATTCTGAGGGAGCATTAGATCTTGAAGCCAAGTACAATTCTTAAACGCCCCCCCGTCGATTTTCTCAACAGAATCAGGAATCTCGATTTCTTCCAACGCCGTGCAACCCATAAAGGCATTCACACCTATGTATTTCAGAGTTGACGGCAGCCTCACGCGCGCCAATCCCGTCTGCCCCTCGAACGCATATGACGCAATCCCTGTAATCCCTTCGGGCACAGTAACTTCCGCCGACACTTCGCCAACATAGCCCATTAACCATCCATCTTGAATCCACAAGCCGCTCTTCCCGTCCGACAGTCTGCCAACGACCCGGAAATCATTGCCCCCCAAATCATCCAACTCACGCGGCAATTCGACATTCCCCAGCGACACACATCCTTCAAATGCCCTATCGCCAACACTTCTCACACTATCAGGCATCGTCACGCTTATCAGCCCATTACATCCTTGAAATGCCGCTATGCCAATTCTCGTCACTCCGCTACCAATCGTCACATTAGTAAGCCAACTGCAATTGTAAAACGCATAGTCTTTTATGCTTGCAACGCACTCTGGTATCACGATTCTTCTTATATTATCACATTGGTAAAACGCTGTGGAATTGATATCATTATTTGAAAAGGGAATACATAATTCACATAGATTGCTACATCTCGCCATTGCGTAAGAATCTATATAAGTTAAATTTGGAACGTTAATTTCTATTCGTTCAATTGCAGAGCAGTCAAGGAAGGCATACTTTGAAATTGATGATAACGACCCACCGATTTTTATTGTTTTAATCATTTTGCACCCTGACATTACGCCATAACCAATTGCCGTTTCATCTGATATTTCAACATCAGTCAGGTTTTGAGGCAGAAAAAATTCTATCTCTTCAATAATTGTTTCTTTTCTGTGAATTTCGCTATCTGCATAATGAGCTGTCGTGTGAATTTCCAGGCCAACATCTTCATAATCATAGTAATAACTGTGATAGTAACCGTGTGTCCTTTTATATTTCATTCTTTGGACACACTTCTCCATGCCATTAGTGTTAGACCTTCCAAAGACATATCCAAAATGATTTCTGCCATCGCAAAAGGAATCGTATCCATCTTCTTGGACGCCACGTTTGTTTCCAATAAAAGGAATTTTCATGTCCTCCATTGAAATACACCCAGAAAATGCAGCATATTCTATAGATATTAGACTGTTTGGCATGCTCACACTTATTAGGCCACTGCAACCATAAAACGCCCCATAACCAATCTTCGTCTCGTCTGTGATAACTACTGTCTTCAAGGCAGAAGGAATATAAAATGTTGAATAAGAAGACGATGAATAGTATTGCCTGGTTGCCATTCCACCAACATACGAACTCATTCCGAAAACATATCCAAACAACGAGTCTATCGTTCCAGAATTTCCACGCATAGAGCCCACAAACGGCAGTGTCATACGCACAAGATTTGCGCATCGCATAAAGCATCCCTTGTTAATGCTGGTTACGCTCGTTGGAACGACCAACTCATTTAGTCCAATGCATCCATTAAATGCATACTCACCTATCGTCCTTACGCTATTTGGAATCGTCACATTCGTCACACTATAACATTCCTGAAATACACGATTACCTATACTCGTCACTCCATCAGGGATTCGCAAGTCAGTAATCTGCTCGTCATTCAAATACAGGTTATGCGCAAAAGTGAGCGGATTACTGTTTTCCGAGACGAACGAAATTCCGCACCATGCCGCTAAATCTGAAATGTGCACTCTATTTAGTCCATTACAACCAGAGAAAGCCTCTTCTCCAATCATAGTAACACTACGCGGCATCGCCACACTTTCTAACGCACCACAATCTGCAAACGCATGAGATCCGATGTTTGTAACACTTTCAGGAATCGTCATGCCCTCCAATGAGCTACAACCCGCGAACGCATAGTCTTCAATGTTTGTCACACCATCTGGGATCGCTATAGTGACCAAACCACTACACCCCGAGAATGTTGACGATTCAATTTTTGCCACACCGGCAGGCAAGGAAACACTCATCAAACCACTACAACCAGAAAATGCGAACGCACCGATATTTGTCACGCCACTCGGAATCGTTAAGTTGCGCATATATGTACAATTCCTAAACGCACCATCTCCAATTATCTTTACGGAGTCGGGGATCACCACATTATCCAATTCTGTGCAAGTGTCAAATGCACCGCCGCCAATACACCTAAGCGAATCAGGCAATACCACTTCCTCAAGGCCCCAGAAATCCGCAAACGCGCTGCTACCAATCCCGACCACGCCATCGGGAATAACAAGTGATGTCACTTCTGAATTGCTGTAACCAAGCACCCAGCCATTGACGACGATGTATCCATCCTCACCATAAAGCAATCCCCCGCACCCATCAAATGCATGCTCTCCAATATACTCCACGCCATCTGGAATCATAATGCCTGACAATCCCCCACAACCATAGAAGGCATAGTCACCAATGCTCGTAACGCCATCTGGGATCGTTATGCTCATCAGATTGCTACACCCAGAAAATCCCGCATCGCCAATGGCCGTCATATCAGCAGGAACTGTAATATGTTCGAGTCTATCGCATCCACCAAACGCACCATAACCAAGCACCGTCTCATCAGTTATCGTAACCGACTTTAACAACACTGGCACATAGTTTGTCCTACACGACGAAGGATCATCACTACAATATTGTATGGCCGCCACGCTTCCATCGTAAGATGCAATACCAAATATATAGCCAAACAGCGATCCGCCATCTCCTGAATTGCCGCGCTCCGAACCAACAAATGGCAACTCCATGCTTGTGAGTCCACTGCACCCATAAAAGGCCCGATTTCCGATACTCGCCACGCTGTCTGGAACCACAATGCTCGTCAGCCCACCACAATCGCGAAATGCGTAAATCCCAATGTCTGTCACGCCATATGATATTGTCACATTCGTCAAGCCACTGCATCCATAAAATGCGCCATAGCCCAACACGGTCTCACCCATTATGACAACCGATCGCAGCATAGAAGGAATGTAAAAGGTCGAATACGAAGATGACGAATAATATTGCTTAGTTGCCACTCCCCCGTCGTACGAACTATTCCCCAATACATACCCGAAGAGCGAATCACTCGTACCGGAGTTGCCCCGCTTCGAGCCAACAAACGGCAGTGTCACCGATTCAAGCTTCCCACAACAAGCGAAAACCCCCATACCCATATTAGTTACACTATTGGGAATAATCATATTTGTTAAATTACACCAAGCAAGAGCCCATTGCCCAATATCACAAACACCTTCATTTAATTCTATATTCGTGAGCATCGCACACTGGTCAAACGCCGACCTTGAAACGACTGTTTCATCGGTAATAACAACCCTCCTTAAAGAGGATGGTATATACCTTGATCCCACCTCTGTCAATCCATCAGCTGCAGTGACACCAAATATAAACCCAAACCGCCCATCCAAACCACTGTTGCCACGTTGCGACCCGACAAATGGCAATGTCATATTCACAAGATTAGTACATCCAGCGAAACACCCACTGCCTATGTTTGTAACGCTATTCGGAACCACTATCTCATCCAGTCCACTGCATTCAGAAAATGAGAAATCCCCAATACTCACAATGCTATCAGGTATCGACACACTTGTCAGCCCACAACAACCAGAGAAAGCATTATTCTCAATAGTCGTCACAGGACAACCACCCAATGTTGATGGTATAGAAATCGCCCCCACCGTCGATATGCTAATGGCAGGAGAATCAATGCCGCCACCGATAGACGCCTTACCGTCATTAACTGTATACGTCCACAAAACACCATCAACAGTCTCTGTATAAATGGCATCGGCATGACATATGAGAGCCGCAAGGACCAATACTCCAGAAACGAATCTCTTAGTCTTGCACATAATCGATCCCCCAATTTTGCACTATCTTGACGCTCTTGATCAGGTAGTATATTTATTATTCTTACAACTTTCTAAAGACAAGAACTCTTCCTGTGACTTTATCTCTACATGACTCGGCCGATTAAGCACATATTCTTCATACGCCTCATTCAACTTGTCGCTATCAAGCACAATGTAGTGTCGGGCAAAAGACTTGTCGACTAAACTTTCCTCAAGCAACGGCTTTGCCTCGATGTTTATAGATTCTGCGTGCTTGCGCAAGTCCCTTGTATTACCATGTGGAGAGATTTTAATGCTTGTCATTAAGTCAATCGGATGCGAGCAATGGAAAGTGTCAGAAAGCCCAGATGGTCGATACTGAGCGTCACAAGAAGTTTGTCCAGGGACTAATATTAGGCGCCATTCGCTTTCGCGCGCCCACTTACAATGCTTAACCAAAGGTGCTATGGTTAGAATTCCTCCTTGAAGCGATTGGACAAGCTCTGGTTGTGCCAACGGATCGTCACATCGTGAATAATTATCAAACTCGCATTTGTAATCATCCAACAATGCCAAAAACAACGCCTCTATTGATCTATCATCTTTACTTAGATACAAACACGGTGCAAATAATAATGCTACATTAACCTCCCCTCGTCGCCTCTCCCTCAACGCTCGTTCAAAAACATGAAAATCAAAGCAAAAGCAGTATCCGCCATTATCCTTGTCCGTATAATTTCGCCATTGATACGGCTACTCTTCTTCAGATGTTACGCTGAACAAATATGGCATTGTCGGCGTAAATTTAGCGACTCCAGCAAGACCTTTAAATTTTGGTTCAAGGAAATTATATCTTAATAATTGTCTTAACGCCTCGACATGAGTCTGTGGAAGTGCATTCTTTCTGCTACAAAACTTTAGGAACTCCATACACCCTACACAGATTTCACAGAGATCATTTTGTCGACTTGAATGTCCACAATAAATATCGCTATTGGGCTTTAAAATATATTCAGCCTTATCCTTGCTGACATAATGAAACAATCTTGTGGGCTTCTTTTGACGCAGGCGCTCAAAATAATCTAATACATTCGAATAATCTTTTTGAAGCTTTGACATTTTAGAGCAACCTTTTCTCGCCGCCGATCCTGTTGAAACGCACCATACTTTGCGACGAGAAGCGTGGCGCACCTTTGTTGTTACGCCACTTGGCAATCGAAGCGAAAAAAGAAATCCTCTCTTTCGTATCTCTCTGGAGGCCCTGAGATTGCCTTGTAAGGAATACGAAGAGAGGAAGTGCGCTTGCACTTTCCCTGCTAAGTATCGCCTTACGAAATTTCTCAGGTTTCCAGAGACGACTGCTTTGCAGCGATGCAAATTGTTTGCTACGTCCGAGGGTGGATGAGAATTGTCGGCCCTCTTGCGTGGCTTGACGCTCCCAATCAGTTCTCGAACTATGTCTTGCCCCCAAACGGTCGACATTGGCTTCCCGCGAAGGATTACCGCCCGAAGACGCAAAAATTATAGCACACTCGCCCCCTCACCGTCAAATCGGCAAAAATGCGAAATTTTGGCTCGTAGCGCTGATTAGGGTCGGCATAGCGACGGGTAGAGATAAAGCGCTGGAGCGGCGGGGGTGTTTCGGCGGCATGCGAAGCGACGGCAAAAAAGACGGAAGCGACCCGATTTCGACGCGTCGTCATTTTGCCGAGAGGCTTGACGGCACGGGCAAAATGTGAAAGACCGCGAAATCGATGTCGCCACCGGCTTTTTTGCCGGAATTTTGCCGCGTATCCGCGGCAAAATTAGCGAGCCCTAAGCCGAAACTCGCCCCACCGCGCCCGCGCCTCCGATAGACATCAAGCGGCGTAGCGGCAAGTACGTTGCACCTTTTATTTTCCCCCGAGGACGGCTTTTAGCCGCTCTTCCGCCTGCGCGGCAGATATGCCGCGGAGAAGTATGCGCTTTTGCTTCGAAGTCTCGCCACTCTTGAAGACGACGGACGACTTCGCAAGCCCGAATTCGTCGGCAAGCGTCTCGATAAGTTCCTTGTTGGCCTTTCCATCCACAGGGGCGCAGCGTATTCGCACCTTGACGGCATCGCCCATGAGCGAGTCAATCCCCGCCCTCGACGAGCGCGGCTGCGCCCTAACGTTTATTACCACGCCCTCAGGCGTCTCGGAAAGACATTCCATACTACGAATTGCGCCAGTTGGCGAACGACACGAGCGGCGACGTCTCGTCTGCGGTCGTCGCTATCGATGGTTTCAGCGTCTTGCAGCCGATTGCGGCGAGATCGCGCTCAAGCGCGGCAAACTGCGCCTCGTCCTCGTATGTCCCGACGATCGCGCCGCCCGAACCCGCGAACTTCGCGCTCGCGCCGCTCTTCCGCGCGGTCATCACCATACGGCGGTTTTCCTCCGCGACATTGAAGATGCGGTCGCGGAGATTGAAGTTCGCGTCGACGAGCGCGGGGATCTTCTCGGGGTGGCCGGCGACAAGCGCGTCGCGCCCCTGCTGCGCGATGTCCGCGAATTCCGTCATCGCCGCGAGGACATCGGAGTTCTTCGCCTCGAAGAGACGCTTGACTTCCTTGTGCGCCTCGCCCGATTCCTCCGCGCGCGCCGCGTCGTAGGAGACATAGAGCTTCGGCATTAGCGAAGGATCGATTCGCTCGTAGCGGCCCCTGTTGTTCGCCTCGACAAATGATTTCTCGAAGTCCATGAAGACTACGCCGTTGTACATCTGGATAACGCGGTCCTGGAATCCGCAGTTGATGCGAAGCTCCTCCTTCTCGGCCTCTAGGCAGATCGTCGGCGCGACTTCAAGCGGAATCTCGACTTCGTAGAATTTCATCAGCGCCTTGAGCATCGCCGAACATATCGCGGAAGATCCCGAGAGCCCGACGAGACGCGGGATGTTGATCTTGTACTCCGCGGTGAAGTTGCGCTTCGGCAGCGTCACGCCGTTCTTGCAGCAATACTCGTAAAAACGCTTTGTGACGGCCTTAAGAAGCCGTATGCCGCCATAGTATCCGTAGAGCCGAAGGTCGCGCACAAGCTGCTCGGGAGAGTCAAACGTAGCGTCGTCAACCTCACCGGGAACAAACCGGAGGCGCGCCGACTCGGTGAGCGACAGTTCCACGCCGAAGTTCGAGAACGCGAACGAGAGCGTTTTGCCGAAATAGCCATCGGACGGATTCCCGAGGAATCCGGCGCGGGCGAAACTTCTTGTCTTAACGGTTTCCACGATATGCCTCCAGTGCTGCGAAGTATCCGTCGGGATTGCCGATATCCTGTCTCTTGCCGGGATAGATGTACGCGTATGCGTCGCGCTCGGCTAGCATCCGCTTGATGGCGTCGGTGAGCTGTATCTCGCCGCCCTTCCCAGGCGTCTGCGTCTTGAGGTAACCGAAGATCGCGGCAGGGAGCAAATAGCGCCCCGCGACCGCGATGTCGCTCGGCGCCTCCTCTGGCGCGGGCTTCTCGACCATATCCACGATGCGATCGCCTTCAAGCTTCATTATGCCGTAGCGCGAAACTTTCTCCTTCGGAACGCGCTCGCAGCCGATGACCGCCGCGCCGCCGTGACGCTTTGAAACCTCCACCATCTCCTTCGCGGCACAGCACCCGATCACAAGCGCGTCGCCAAGAAGTATCAGCGCGTCGTCGTCAATCTCTGCCTGCAGGACGGCGTGACCAAGCCCCTTCTGCTCCTTCTGGTAGACGAAGCGGATATCGGGCGTTCCCTCGAAATACTTTCTAATTAGCTCCTTGCCCTCGGAGATGACGATCACGATCTCGTCCGCGCCCGCCGCGCGCGCCTCGTCGACAATGAGCTCAAGCGCCGGCTTCGCGCCAATCGGAAGCATCTCCTTCGGCACGACGCGCGTCACTGGAAGGAAGCGCGTGCCAAGCCCTGCAGCCGGAATAATCGCCTTCATTTATGTCCACCTCTCTTCTGCCCGAAGTCAACCTGGCGGCGACCGACAAACGATTTGCGACGGCGCTTGCCGTGCGGCCCATGTGCGCCGCCCTTGTTGTTCTGCCCGCCACGCATTGGCGCGACCCACGCAGGCGGCGGCAAATCTGGCTGCGCCTCAAAGGGATGGTCGCGGTCGACTGGAATCGACTTCTTGATAAGCCGTTCTATCGCCTTGAGCTGACCGCGTTCTTCGTATGTCACGAACGAGATCGCCGCGCCAGACTCGCCCGCGCGCGCCGTCCGGCCGATGCGGTGGACATACGATTCCGTCTCAAGCGGCAACTCCATGTTGACGACGCACGAGATGTCGGGAACGTCGATTCCGCGAGAGGCGATGTCAGTCGCAACGAGAACACGAACGTCACCGCGACGGAATCCCTCGAGCGCACGCGTGCGCTGGCCCTGCGTCTTGTCGGAATGAATCGCCGCGCAGTTTATGCCGGCGCGGAAAAGCTTCTTCACGACGCGATCCGCGCCGTGGCGCATTTTCGTGAAGACGATTACCCTGTTCCACTCGGGATGCTGTTCAAGGAGATGTGCGAGAAGCGCGTCCTTCTGGCTCTTTGAGACGAACATCACCTTCTGGTTGATCTTCTCGACCGTCGGCGTCTCTGGCGAGATCGTGACCGACGCGGGATCGTGGACGAGTTCGCCCGCGAGCTTCAGGACAGGCGGCGGCATTGTCGCGGAGAAGAAAAGCGACTGGCGCGCCTTCGGGAGTTTCGAGATTATGCGCCTGATGTCGGGCAGGAATCCCATGTCGAGCATACGGTCCGCTTCGTCGAGGACAAAGCACTCAACCTGGTCGAGATAGAGTATTCCCTGGTTCATCAAGTCGATGAGCCGCCCAGGGCACGCGACAACAGTCTCCGCGCCCTTCTTGATGTCCTTGACCTGCCCGTACTGGCTCACGCCGCCGATGAGGCACGCGAACGGCAGCTGCGCGTATTTGGAGTAGCGCTTCACGTTCTCGGCAGTCTGCACGGCGAGCTCGCGCGTAGGCGATAGGACGAGCGCGCGCGGATGGCCGATGCGGCGAGGCCGCCTCACCCTCACGAGGTGGTTCAGAATCGGCAGCATGAACGCCGCCGTCTTGCCTGTTCCCGTCTGCGCGCAGCCGATCAGGTCGCGCCCGTCGAGAAGATAGGGAATCGCCTTTTCCTGTATCGGCGTCGGCGTCTCGTAGCCGGCGTCCTTTATCGCGTGCTGCAGCTTCTGGTCGAGCCGCCCGAATACCGTGTTCTCAAACATATTCGCCTCTGTTTGCGCGTCGCTCCGTCAGACTTCGTACGGGCCGAGGAACGCCTCCTCGAAATCGTACCCGCCGATAAAGCTCTCGTGCGTGTCGTTTTCGTCCTTGCCTATGCGACGCGATTCCGCGAGGTTGAACATCATCTCGCCTATGTCCTCGCACGACTTGAGCCCCCACTCAGTCAGGACGCGGTAGGCGAGAGGCCCGAACTGGTCGAGCGCAGTCTCGCGGAACTCGTCCATTATCTCTTCCGCGTTGGCGTGAGCGCCGTCCTTCGTAAGGTAGTGGACAACATCCATCAAAAGAGCATAGGCGCGGCCATCATAGCGGTCGTCCTTCGCCACGATGTCTTCAAAAGTGTCTGCCTCGAAGTCGATCTCTTCCATGACGCCTATTATACCAAATGCGCGGGCGGTCAGGACACGAACGCGAGAACCTCGTCCTTGCCCATGTAGCCGATCTTCTGCGCGGCAAGTTCGCCGCCCTTGAAGAGAAGAAGCGCCGGGATAGACATGATTCCGAACTTCGCCGCGAGGTCGGGGCTCTCGTCCACGTTCACCTTGCAGACCTTAAGAGCCCCTTCCTTCTCCTTCGCGACTTCCGCGACGACAGGCCCAAGCATCATGCAAGGCCCGCACCACTCTGCCCAGAAGTCGACGAGAACAGGAACATCGGAACGAAGCACCTCTTCCTCGAAATTGCCGCCGTTTACATTGACCTCCATCTCACTTCCCCTTTCCCGGCGCATTTGCCACGCCGCTGTCGCCGGAACACCCAAGACAGTCCGCAAGCCCCAGCTCTGCAAGCGGACCCATTACGAAATCGCGCATCCGCGCACGCGGATGAGGAAGCGTCAGTTCGGGGTCGTCCGACACCATGCCGCCGAAGTCCACGAGGTCTATGTCTATGGTGCGCGGCCCGTTGCGAACTGTGCGCCGTCGACCGAGGGCGTCTTCCACTTCATGCATCCTCTTGGAGAACTCCCTCGCCGAAAGCGCCGTCTCGAACACCGCGACCTGGTTCATGAACTTCATGGCGGCGAATTCAGGCGGAACGTCAACCGGCTCAGTCTCGATAGCGCCGCTCGCCGCGACAAGCTTAGTTTCCGGAAACGCGGCAAGCGCATCGACGGCGCGGGAAAGGTACTCCGCGCGCGGCTCGATGTTGGACCCAAGCGAGACAATCGCCCTGACTCTCCCCTCCTCAACCTCCATGCGCACAGTATACCAAAAATATGCGGCGGCGGCTTGCCAGATGGCAAAACAGAGCCTCCAAACTTGCCGCTATATCCTCGCCCTGAGGTTCGGGATCTCGCTCGCTGACAGCTCAGTGAATGCAAAGCACTTCCATCCAAGGTCTTTCAGCGACGCCCCAACGAGATATAGGGTCTTGTCGTCGATTACAAGAAACCTGTCGTGGAAGTTTTTGCTTACGGTGATCGTCAGACCACCATGCTGCGTATTGAACTTGGCGGCATCACTCGTAGATATTTTGTTGCCGCGACGAGATGTTACGATCTCGACAGTCACACCTTTTGCTTTCTTCGCCAACAGTTCAAGCGTCATGACATCCACCCAACTATCGATGAGAAGAATCGACTTCTTCGCAGACAGGATAAACTTGGCGGCAAAGACATGCGCGTCAAAGACCTGTCCGTTGTAGAACACACCCCGCACCGGCGGTTGCGACGTCTGCACGAAGAAATCAACCTTCTCCGTCAACTCCACAATCTGCTGATCGTGCTTCGCGAGCCGCCGATCCACCTTGTCCTCAAGCTGATTCAATCTGGCATTTAGCGCATAACCTTTAAGCAAGTATGCCTTTAGGACTTGGGTAGCCCAACGTCGAAACAAAGTCGCATAACGGCTATTGACCCGATATCCCACGGATAAGATCGCGTCAAGATTATAAAACATGGTGCGGTATGACTGCCTGCCATCATTACCCATATGTTCCAAAATGGAACATGTGCCCTCTCGTTCCAATTCTCCACTCTTGTAGATGTTGGAGAGATGCTTTGTTATCGCCGGTCGTTTAGTGCCGAACAAGCTAGCGATTTGCTCCTGTGTCAGCCATACCGTCTCGTCTTCAAGCCTAACATCCAACCGCATGGTTTCATTCGGCTGATAGACAACTATTTGATTCTCGCTCATGTCCTATTCCTTCCTTTTGTGCCGACGGATTGTGCGACCGAACGTCGGTCACAGGAAACAATACGCCTATGGCGCATTTTCGGAATAGGCGATGCCTCGCCATACGCCGACGACGCTTAGGCCGCGCATACTGCGCTCAAGCCCGCGGAGGGAGCCTCCTCCTCACGTTCCAAATCGGCCGCCGTGGTTCCCGACGTCAACATCCCCTCCC
The DNA here is from genome assembly GCA_017547265.1 of Kiritimatiellia bacterium. The sequence goes on from JAFYQC010000153.1 coordinate 20,135, forward strand.
GGACCGTCCGCCCACCCTTCAGGCTTTTCGATCCGTTCTCAGCAGGACTAGATCAGTTTCAACCCACGGCTTTCATGGCTCCCGTTCATACCTCCGTCGCCACGGAGTTCAATTCCGGAGAGCACACATATCGTATCATAAAACCGCGTTCGCCGTCTATCTGAAAATCACGGCAAATCGGTTGCCGCAGTTTGCCATAATAACGGACACTCTCAACAAAGGCGGGCAAGGCTTCGGACGACCCCGTTTGCCAAATA
>JAFYQC010000154.1 GCA_017547265.1 Kiritimatiellia bacterium
AACCGAGACTAACAGGTACGTCAGCGTCGACTTGCCCGCCCTCGAAACTGAGAAATTAACTGCGCTCGGCGTGACTGTCAACGCACCGGTTTACCTGTCATTCGCTGTCTTTGACGCCGCCATGGGCGCGCCGTAGATGGTGTTGGCGGGAACATTCGTGACAGTAATGGCGGTCTTGCCAGAGCCGATCTTTGCAGTAACCGGCTTGTCCGTGAACTTGAGGCCCGACGGCAGTCCCGCCACCTTCACCTTTGTCTCGGAGAGCGCGCTCGCAGCAACGGGCCACTCAAGATAAACGCCGCACCACAAGTTTGTCTGGTGGGGCGAGCCGTCCCCGGCGAGCCGCATCTCCTCGCCGTTCACGCCGAGCGCAATGCTTGCCTTGTCCTCATCGGCCGTAACGAACATGGCCACATACTCCACATCGTTCGACGGCATCTCAAACGACCAACTCGCCGCCTGAGAGATCACGTCATCCGGTAGGGCGGTCGCCCCGCGACCGCCGCACGCCCACCCCGCGAACACATAGCCCTTGTTCGCGGCGGCCTTCAGCGTCACCTTCTTGCCGGGCGCGTACTTGCCCATGCCGGTAATCGTGCCGGCGACATACTTGCCAGCGCCCTTCCCAGTCGGCTCCGCACCGATGCCGTCCGTCGCATCCACGGTGACGAACACCTCGGGGTCGCTCTTGAAGACGGCGTAGTACGTTACGTCCTCCGCGACGTTGGTGATTGTCGTCGACGTCTTCGAATTCGCCGCGGGCTTCGCCGTGCGGTCTATCACCAGCGACGCCGTAGTGGCGACAAACTCCCCTTCCTGGTAGGGGCGTGTCTCCGACGCGCCCGCAACCCACCCAAGGAACGTGAAGTTCTTGTTCGTCGTCGCCTTCAGCGTCACCTTCTTGCCTGCGGCGCAAAGTCCGCTTCCGGACACCTTCCCGCCATCGGCGGGATCGGCAAGACCGCGGACATACGGAATCTTCTCGAACACGGCGACATAGTCCTCGTCGTTCGTGACCACGACCTGCCACTTCGCCTTGTCGGAGAGTATTGCTTCGCCGCCGTCCTTGAGACGCCACCCGACAAAAGCCCAGCCTGGACGCGCCTCTGCGGTCAGCGTGAGCTTCGACCCGCTCGTGTAGTCGCCCGTCCCCGCAGTGAATCCGCCCTTCGCGGCGCTCTCCGCGACCGCCACGCCAACATGGTTCGTCGCAACCGCTTCGCCAGCCTTCGGCTTGTACGCCGTCACTGCGGCCTTGAGCTCCTTGTTGTTCAGGTCCCCGATTGTCACCGTGCAGACTGTCGCATCGCCAAGCGCCAACCCCTGCGGCGCGGCGAGCTGGAGCGTGAAGAACTCGGCGTCCTCGACCGTCTTGTCGACCTTGACCGGGATGGTGACAACCCTCTCGCCGATCTCGCCCTTCGCCCACGAAAGCGTCAGCGGGAACTTCAGCCCGCCCTTCGGCGTCTCGCCGTCTAGCGCGGCGTTCGCCAGATCGAGGTCCGCCGCCGCGGCGGTGTTGTACGTCAGATACACCTGCACGCTGCTGGCAACATACGCGTTGCCGCCAAACACGCGAATCACAGCATTGGAACCTTCGATCGTTGACGTTTCGTCGGCGCAGAACCGCGTTTCGCCGACCGTTGGCGCAACGGTGTTCCACCACGCCGGATCGGTTTCAATCGGATCGTTGTAGTCGAACACAATGGTCGCGGAATTTGTGATTACAAGGTTCGGCGGTGCATCCTCGCGGACCTTGATTGTGTAGGTCAAATGGCCCTCGCCACGGAACGTCTCGTCGTTCGGCGGCAGGAAGCCAGCAAGGATGTCCTTCGGCCAGCCGGTATCCGTCGTTGGATCGACGATGCGGAGATACCAATGCGCAACGCCAGATGCAGCGATTGAATCCGCGCCATCGCAGCCGCCGCCAAGTGTCGTCCGCACCAGGAAGTTCGTGCCCTTCATCGTCGCCTCGCTAGAACCGGACGGCTTGCCGCTCAGCCCGAGGTCGATCTGGTTGTTGAACGCCACCTCGCCCATCTTGAATGTCGACCAGTCGAGCCATTCGCTCAGCGGGTTCGTCACATACACCTCCTGAGCCGCCGCCGTCGCGTCGCTCTTGTTCTCGAAGTAGATTGTGTACGTCAGCTCCTCGCCCGGCTTCACAAGCCTCTCCGTCTCCGGATCTCCAAGCCCAACCGGCCCAACCATTTCATTGGGGTCAAAGGACTCGACAATTATTGGTTTCTTGAACGGTCCAATGCCAGGCCTGGGCTGGCGAGGATTGGGTTCATTGCAATCGTTATCATGGTAAATGTTGAAGGTAGCCGCAAGGTCTGCAAGACCATTTATTGCCAGAGCAAATTCATGCCGGCGCCTGGGAAACTCTTCAACTCCATTTTTCCATGACTTCCAGTCATCATTAACCGTAACGATGTCGCTTAAAATCGCAATTGCATCAGATGCGCCATCAAGTATCCAATGTGCCCATGTAAACACCTTAGAAAGTTTACCCGTCTTGTCCACCATCGCCCGTGCGCGTTTATCACCAATTATCTTATTGCAAATTGCAACAGTATCATTGAGAGCCGCCAATATGGTATTTAAACCATCTGCTGCTTTTATGGCAGCGTTTACACGATCCACGCTACTCTCCAAATCCTTCACAGCATTTGCAAATTCTTTGGAAAAAGCAACACCTCCAATTCCCAGTTCCAGCTCGGCATTCAGCATTGATAGCGCACCAGAACATTCGTCTAGCCGTTTAGCAAACGCCAAATTCTTTATCCGTATGTACCATTTGCCAAGAGTTTCCGCTCCGTCACCTACAAGCTTGAAACTATTGGCGACAAGTTTCATGTTGTCGCATTGACGCAAGAAGGAAGAATAAGCATTGCATGCGGCTACCGCAGAATCCAACGCAGCCCTGTCGGATTTGTACTTCCGTTTATTGTATCCGCATGGGCAATTAACGGGGTTTTCTATCCTTATGCTAGCAAGCATGGAGCGCGCATTATCAAGATCTTGCATACCTTGTATATAAGAATCGCTCTGGAACATGTCAATAAACTTGTTAGCCCATTCTGTTGCTGATATCCATTCTGCACACGTATCGCGTACTTTTTGCCATATCCATCCGCCAACCATCTCAAGAGTATCCCAAATGCCGCCAAGCAATGGTTTACGAGAATTTAAGAATGCTAACGGAGCGTTTGCGACAGAAACAATTCGCTGGTTTTCTTTAACTTCCCATGTCCCGCTATCAACTGTAGACCCGTCATCAACACGCAAAACCACCCAACTCCATCTTCCATCTCTAACAGACATAAATTTGGCTTTGCCGGAATTATCAGCCTGCACTACATCTGTCACACCCATATTATCGGAAATGACAATCGCATAGTCACTACCCCAAGCTTCAGGATAATTGACGGTCAATTCTGTGATCAAAGGCGCAATCACAACATTTTCCACCGTATCATATGAAAATGAGTAAACATCTGCAAAGTCATAACAACAGCTTACATTGTTGACGTTAAGAACATAATCGCCTTCAGGTATATCAACAAATGTGAAACAAGAGGTATTTGTATTAACTTCCGATAGATATGTAACGCAATTGGAAATATTGAATGCTTCTACAAATACACTTTCACCTGGAAGCCGAGCGACATCCAGTTGCTCCAATCTTCCAGCAACATTCATCTTTCGCCTCAAGACCAATGCCAAGGAAAGTTCTGTCCCTTCGACTATATACAAATTCTTGATTGCCTCAGAATTCTCGTATGAAGCAGATATGCGGAACAGTCCCGACGTTGGCACGTCATACGATACGTAGGAATTCTCAGATGCGTTAAACAAAACCGGCGTTGACGGAAAATCGCCATTAACGTAAGACAACATCACAGCGGCACGGCCTTCATGTGTATCATCAAGTTTGACAACCAGTTTTGATGAGCGGTCAACTACAATTTCCGCACCCAAATAGTCTATACCACCCGACAATTCAACCACACTCAAAGGATTACAAGTCAATAACCTGCCTCCCGATTTGAGTTCTATTGAGAATGTACCGTCAGATAATTGGCAGAACGCAAACCTGCCTTCACTATCACTTGTGGCCAAACCAACTTGAGAAATTTCACCAGTTTCGGTAATCTTATTTAATGCAACAATCGCACCTTCAGCACCTGCTCCATCCTGATTTATCACTCGTCCCGCAAAGAAGTTCTTATGGTTCCGAATGTTCTCGGCTTCTGCATATACACTATCGTAATTGGTTACATCCTGCCCGGCAACTTTCAACCGCAGGATAGCACGACAAATATCCTCTTCATATTCGGCCTTGGATGACCAAGGCGAACAATCTACATCTTTATCAAATGCATAATACAAGTCAAATGTGCTCGTCTGCTTGCCACACCTAATCGTGAAAGGCAAAGAGAATGATTCTCCAGGGCGTATAGACATCCCTTGTCCCTCAGCACCAACTAATACGAAATATAGCGGATTAAATGTGTTGACATCGCCTATTCGAGACATTCCAGCATCACCCACAACTTCAACACTTATCACCTGTGGTTTTATATCACAATTTCCGCTGTTTCCGTATTCGATATATGCAGTCGTGTCTCGCCCAGTTCTGCCTGCTTCTGGCAAAACAAGATTTACCCAGAAGTTTCCTTTGCCTTCTGCCTTCGTTACCGTTAGTGCACTCGGCAGTTCTACCAAATTGTTATCGCTTGCCACGACGAGATTGTACGTGATGCCCGCCGTAAGCGTGGCGCAATCGACCGTGGCGATGAGGCTTCCGGAAGAATCCTTCTGAGGCGCGTTGAGGACAACGCGCCCCACCGTACTGACGAGCGCAACCTCGCAAGCATCGTCAAAGCCGGCGCCAGTGATTGTCAGCGTGGTAGTGCCGCTCGAAGGTAGGGCAGCAGGCGAGACGCCAGTAATCACCATCTGCGCGGATTCGGCGAAGAGATTGTAGGTCGCTGTCGCATCACTTTCGAGGACGACATACACCTCTGTCGCGCCATCCGGCACCTTGAACATCACACCGTCGCCGGCCGCTGTCATTGCACCAGACTTCGACGCACCCTGCGGCATAAAGCCGAAGCCCCAAGTCGCCGTGACGCCGTTGGGAACATCAAACACAACCATGCGGTTTGCATCGTCCTCGCCAAACGCGAACTTCAACACCGTCGGCGTTCCGGCGTTGATCACTCCTTCGCGGGAAATGGACGGATCAAGCACCTCAAGGCCAACGGACACCGCTCTTTCCCCAACAAGCGCGTTGTTCGCCGAAAGCGATCCTTCAAAAATGTCGTGATAGCTATTCACGTTCACCTTGGGATACCACTTCCCCTCGGAAATTGCCGGAACAGTGAAATACCCAGAGCAGAACACGCTGCCGCCGACCGCAACGCGGCTAGTCGTCGTCTTGTCGCCAAGAACCACTTCACGACCGTTCTCTGACACGAGTGAAACGGTATCGCGCCACGCCGCATTTACCTCAGCTCCGCCAACGTTCGCAATCTCCCATTTGACGAACAAGAGCTGACCCGGCACGGCGTTTGTCGTCGTCCTTACGCTCTGCGGCACCAAGTCGATGTCGCTCACAACATCGCGCGGCATAACTTCGCAAATGCCAATGTCGGCAAGCTGCCCAACGAGATTAGTTCCTGAACCGCCGTCGGTTATTGTGATTCTCGGCTGTCCATAGTAGTCCAGATCCGGCGCAACGGCACTATCCGCCGCATCCACACACGGCGAGCCCTCGCGAATACGGAAATCGCCATTCGCAGCACCGACGAAGAGAGGGTCACCCCAGATATTGCCATTGGAACCAGTCTTTTCCGACTCCTGCGGACCAAATCCAGTCGGGTTCCAAATAACACAGTTTTCATAAACACAATTGTCCGCCCACCAACAAAGCGCAGTTGCAAAGCCTGATATCACACAATTCCTGAAACTCTGCCCTCCATTGTTGGAGAGATATGTCATGTCGTAAAATACTGAATTTACGCAGTCGCAAGGCGCGAAATGGCGGAACGCTGTATGGAAGTCGCAAAACACCGAGTTTGTCATTGCCCACGAGCCGCTTTCAAGTGCCACACCGTACATGAAAGCATGTGCAAGAACGCTGTTGTTAAACGTCACCGCCCCGCCAATCATATTAAACACATCCCCATTCGTACCATTCTTTCCACCATAAAGGATAGTCGCATACTCCATGTTGATTGTGCCGCCAGCACATTTAATTTCTTTCCAGTCCCCTGGTTGCGGATCCGACACGCCATCGCCGTTCGTGTCGCCGCTGACACTATCGTCTTTAATCGACGTAATCACAATCGGCGCGGCACGTGTGCCAATCGCATTTAGCGTCGCCCCACTGTTGACGACAATTGCCGCGCCGGACTCCATCTTCAGCACTGTACCCGGCGGAATCGTGAGCGCCCCACCACTCGCAATGGTGAGCGTACCAGACACGCGATATGTACTGCCGCGCGAAAGAGTCTTCTGAGCGGAAATCGTACCTGCGAGGGCGGAATTCTGCGTAATGCCCCTGAGCTCCGTATCGTCACCGAATGTAAAGTTGCCGCTCAGGGTGTAAGCGTCCATCGGTGGCGCGACAGTGTAACCATCACTCAGGGTGTCACCACCGACAGTGTCGTCGTTGATGTGCGTAAAGACAATTCCGTTCGCAAAGAACGCACCGCCCTGCGAGATGTCGATGCCCGTCCCCGTCATGAACTTGACGATTGCACCAGGCTCGATGAAGATAGTGTAAATGGACGGCACAACGACAGTCTGATAAACGACATGTACTTTCCCGGCCTCCCACGTTTCGTTCTGCGTCAGCGTACCGCCGTGCATTACGACATCCTCGTCATCGGCAATGCTGAAAGTCTTCTGCATCGTCGCCAGCGTCTCGCCAAACTCGTCGAGAATAGCGTGCTTCAACGTGTAGCATCCGACTGGATACTTTGCGAGGTCGAGTTCAAACGCCCCTGTTTCAGACGGCGAGACCTCCTTGAGTAGCGTCAGGCCGTTGTCGGTCTCGAGCGTCACGCGCAGCACCGCTGCCTCGTTCGCATCGTAAGCCTGCCACTTGCCGCTATATTGCACCCTTTCCACCGGATTCAAGAACAGCGGCTGGGTCTTGATGTCGCCATTGACGGCAAACTCGCCGGAGTCCTCGTCGCTTTCGTGGATTGCGACCTGTCCCTTGACGCTGTAATCTGGTTCAAGAATCGTCAATGTCTTCTCGCCCACGGATATGTTGCACCCACGCGCCGCAGTTATCGTGATAATGTGGTTCGTCTTTCCGCCAACTGGCGTTGCATCAACAGGAATCTGAATCCACTTCGTACCGTCGGAGCTGGACGACCATGTGACAGTGCCATGATCGCCCTTGTCCGTGTGCCAGTCCATGTTGAACGACTGGTTGCGAGATGTTCCGCTTAGCGTAACAGGAATGTACAGTTTCCCCGCTTCGCGATACGTCGTCGCCTCGTGAAGCGCCACATACGGATAAGCGGAGTAAGGCTTGTCCGTGAATTGCACATACATGTTGTCCGTATATGTGCCATTCGACATTCTGACAATGCCAATGTAGTTCGTAACACCAGGAGCGCCACGGAATATAACATCATGCCCTTCTGCTCCGACTATCTTCAATGTGCCACCATCTTCAATCTTGATGCGAGTGCCTTCGCAGAATTCAACTACGGTATCTGCAGTGAGGTTCAGTGTCACGCCTGAAGGAATGTAGACATCACTTACAATCTTGTGTGTACCGCTCCAAGTCGCATTGCCATCGAGGCGTCCACCTTCACCATCAAGTTCAGCCGCCCATTCGCGAGATTCGAACGCGATGTAATCAGCCATCGCCTCATGGCTATAAATATCAACCGTTTCAAAGTCGCTAATTTTCACATTGCACGAATCAGGCGAGGCATGACAGGCACGTTCTACGGCAACCCGAACCGTGAAATTGGTGAGGCCGTCAAGCTCAGAACCGTATTCGAGAATAATGTTCTTACGCCCTTCAGAAACATTGTTCCACTTCATCGTGCCTGTTTTGTACGCGACACCATTCGTTTCTGCAATCCAATCTATGGAAAACGACGTTGACCGCGAGCCAGAAACAGAAACCGGAATTAGCGCAAGACCCGAGGAACGGAATGTTGACGAATCATGCATCGACACGCCTGCAAAAGCATTGTACGTCCATCCCTGCGCCTGTACATAGCTATTGTCGAAAAAAGTCCCGTTGCTCATCTTGACTATACCGCCGAAACTCGTCACGCCATCGGCACCACGCAATATTACATCGTGACCTTCTGCACCGACTATCTCCAGCTTGCCGCCGTCCTCGATTTTGATGCGTGTGCCTTCGCAGAACTCAACGATTGTATCGGCTGAGAGAGTCAACGTCACGCCAGACGGGATATAGACATCGCTTACAATCTTATGCGTCCCGATCCAGACGACATTGGACGAGAGGCGCCCGCCATCGCCTTCAAGTCCTTCCGTCCATGCACGACATTCAAACGAAATGTAGTCAGCCATCGCCTCATGGGTGTAGATTTGCGTGGTGATGAACTCGCTTAAGTTCACCACGCATGCACCCTTGCTGGCCGTGCAGCACCGAAGCGTCGTCGCTCGCACAGTGAAATTACTGCATCCGGGCAACCCATCAGGATATGGAACGGTGATGTTCTTCGATCCATCAGAAACACGGCTCCAATTCATCGTGCCGCTTGCGAACTGAACACCGTTCGTCTCGGCTACCCAGTCAAACGAGAATGCCGTATCACGCGAACCGGAAACATTCACAGGCACCAGCGCCTGTCCGCCACCCTTGAAAGCTTCCGTATCGCTGATGTTAACTGTCGCGAACTTGCCAAAGGCAACGCCGCGCACAATAACATAACAGTTGTCGGAGTAGCCAGCCGAGCCAGACTGTAGGACAATCCCCTTGAACGACGTATTATCCTCGTATCCCTCAAAGACGACTTCGTTTCCAAGTTCGCCATTCAAAACGATGTTGCCACCGTCCTCAAGCTTGATGCGCGTTCCTTCGCGAAACTTGACGACCGTTCCTGCATTGATTGTCAGCGTCACGCCGCTTGGAACGTAAAGGTCATTCAGGATGACATGCTCGCCGCCAGACCATGTCGCGTTGGCGGAGAGACGGCCTCCCTCGCCCTCGGCACCCTCCGCCCAACTTCGAGATTCGAAGCGGGTGTAGTCCGCCATCGCCTCATGCGAGGCGATATCAAAGGTCAAATAGTCGCCACGAGCAGGAAGCGCCGCACACAACGCGGTCACCACTGTGGCGACTATAAGCCCTAATTTTGCCAATGTCCACTTCATGGGGACACTCCAATCCGGCTAATCACTCCGCCACAGGCGAGCAGAAGACACGAAAGCCAATTGCATTCGAAGTCCCACCAGCCCTCATATAAGAATAATATCTATATGCTGACCGTATGTTCTCCCAAGTATCAAAATGACCTCCGCGGTACACGCGCTCATCCCCATAAGAATAACCCTTGTTTGCACCAACAGGATCTATTACTGCAACTGTGCCTAACCCATAATTCCAAAAGTCCTTACACAACTCCCCTACATTCCCATGCATATCATATAACCCCCATGCATTTTCCTTATAACACCCTACCGTTGCGGTGTATGTATAACCACCCTTGCCGTCATATATGTGATCGGAGCCAGAACTATATGCATTTCGCGTCCAACGTGCCACCTCGTGACAATTATCCCACCAATCAAAAGCCTTTCCATTATTCAATGCTGATGACGTTCCCGCACGGCAAGCGTATTCCCATTGCGCCTCAGTCGGCAAGTCAAAAAGCATGTTCACCTTACTCCGAAGTCTCCCCATAAATGAGTTTGCATCAACTTGGTTGTGTGTCGGCCAACCTGCACCATTTACAGAACCGCGAATATCATTATAAGAGACCCGTTCTACAGGCCGCATATTGCCCTTGTAATTAGAAGGATTGCCCCCCATTACAAGCTCATATTGCTTCTGTGTCACCTCAAATACACCAATATAAAACGGCTTCGTTAATACAACTCCATGCAAATCTTCATAACTATTTCGCCCGTCCTCATCGCTCGGGCTACCCATCATGAAACTGCCCGGCGGAATTAGGCGAAGAACAAGTTTCGTAGTCTTATACTCGTCACCCCAACCACCTTCAGGAACAGAAGAAAGATATGTAACAGTATAACTGATAGCATCAACACCACCAGAAAGGTCTACAACCATGTAGGGCGCCGATCCCGTCAACGCAATCATCTTGACAGTAAACGCCGTCGAATGGAACTCTGGATAATCGTCTGTCACCTTCCATGTCATACGAAAAGTTCCATTGCTCACAGGCGCGTCAACGCCATCACCAGTGAGCGACCGCGGCGCCATCGAGATATTGGAATCCTTGTCATAGCCAATTGGATACACCCACACCGCGGCGTTCGGGTCCTCGCACCTTACTGTGTAATCAATATCAACCATTCCATTCCACGGATATCGCTGCTGGCATTTGATGCCCGTCACCTGAACCTTCCCATCTTCATTAGACAGTCCTGATTTATATGGAAGTGAATCATTCTTCAGAGTTGCGAAATTGGCACCAACCATAACGGTGCCTATTGAACCATTCACAATACTCCGCCACGTAGCATTATTGCTCGTATTCCAGACAATCCCATAATACGTTGAACTTTGACACCCGCCTGGCCCTCCATTGTTGCCAACTCTGAACTCAACTGGATACCACGCTGTTTCAGAAGGTGTGAACGACCCTGAACGCTCCTGGCATCCAGAACCCTTTGAAATAATCCAACTTCCATTGATCTTTACCGCCACAAAATCATCATAACATCCCTTGAAGTTGTATTTCACGCCGGCTTCCATTTCCATGTACCCAGCCCACGCCACTGTCGTTTTTTCAGGAAGAGAACTAGCGTACATTTCTTCCGGGAAATCAACCCGAGCAATCGCATTGGAATACACATCACTTGTAATGTCGAATTCAGACCCCGTGAATATTGCCTTTGTCAGACCAGGGACTCGTTCCACCTCATCGGCAACAACTACATTGGCAATTCCGCTCACGGCAGCTGCCGCGAGCGCGATCATCACTGTCTTCATGTTCATCTTCGTTTCCTTTCAGTTTCGTTTAAATCGTTTTCTCTTGTGCGACGGTGCAAGAACACGGCGCCATACCCTCGCCATCCAATCACAACCTTTCTACGATTGGCTCGTCGATGTTGTGCTTCTTCGCTCTGAAGTCAATGTCGATGAGAGAGACTGGGCGCTGTTCGGAGTTGTATGCGGCGGCATAGTCGTTTTCGATCTGGCCCACGAAATCACGATTGACCGCCGCTTTCATGCGTCAATTATAACAAAATGCCCCTGCACATAGCAAGGACATTGTTGGTGAGAATGGTAATATCTAACGGGTCAGCAAGAAAGAGAGGAAGGCCGTGGGGATCGACGAAGACGAAAAACAAACTGCACCACCCCCATGGGGGTGGCCGCCGCGGCAGAAAGAAAACGCCCACGGCGCCGAGGAACACGAAAGATATAGAGCAACGGCTCGATTGTTTCCTATTTGGCTGGGATGGGACGGGGCGGGAGGCCCCGGCTCAGTCGATGCGGACGAAGGAGTCGAGCGTTATGTCGGCCGCCGCGACTGTGGCCTGACGAGGGAAAGTGAACTGCTGCTGGTAGAGATGTCCGTTGGCAAGGTAGAAGAAGTTGCAGTGCATCGTGCCGCTGCCGCCGTCCAGTCCTTCCAAATCCAGCGTCGCCGCCGCGTTCACGGTCTCGCCGTAGATCTTGCCGGTGATCGATACCGCGCCATCTGCGCCGAAGGCGTAGGTGAGAGAATCGCCGTCAACCTTGCCATCTAACCAGATCTCGGCCAGATCGAGTGTCTT
>JAFYQC010000155.1 GCA_017547265.1 Kiritimatiellia bacterium
AGGCCATCGCCTGAAAGGAGGAATGACATGGCAAGTTCTGCATCTGCGCGAAACGGCCGCGACTCGAACCCGAAGTATCTGGGCGTCAAGGCCTACGACGGCCAGCTCCTCAAGGCTGGCTCGATCATCGTCCGCCAGCGCGGAACCAAGATTCACCCCGGTAAGAACGTCGGCCAGGGCCGCGACTTCACCCTCTTCGCCCTCAAGGACGGCAAGGTGAAGTTCGTCAAGGACGGCAAGGTCGTAACGATCGTCGAGGCCTAAGCCTCTTAAAAAGAAAGAAGGTTTGAGATGGGTACTGGTCGTACACTCCGCAAGGAATCCCACGTTCGTCCGTGCAAGACGCCGGCCGGCAAGGCCCGCAAGAGCAAGGCTCAGCGCGCGCGCCTCGTGAAGATGGGAATGGATCCCGAGACTGTCGCCAAGATGGGCACCGAGGACGTTCGCGTTCTCGTCCAGCGTCCGACGGTCGTCAAGAAGCTCGTCGCCAAGAAGGCGAAATAAGTTAGCTTCGTCCTAAGTTCGCTCCGCTGCGTTCGTTCTCTTCGATCGCCGCGGAGCGTTTCTTTTTTAAGGAAAGAACATCGTGACAAAAGTCTTCTGCAATATTGCGGACGGTCTGGTCGATCCGCTCTTTGAAGTGTTCGACAGTGGGGATTTCATTTTGTCCTCGTACCACGACATCGAAGAGTCGGACACTCAGATGCAGGTCTACCTCGCTGATCCAGCGCAAGCTGGCGAGGCGGCTCGTCGCCTAAAGGACGCGCTCGCGCTTGTCGGCTCCAACGCGCAAGTCGAGACCTCTGAAGTCCCGGATGAAGACTGGAAGCTTTCGTATCGCCGCCACTTCAAGATCGAGCCAATCGGCCGTCGTCTCGTCACGGTTCCCACTTGGGAGCTTGAGGGCTTTAAGGCATCGGGCGAATTCTCCGATAGGATTCCTCTCGTCCTCGACCCCGGAATGGCGTTCGGCACCGGCAAGCACGAGACGACTCGCGCCTGCCTCAAATATATCGACGAAATCGCGGAGAACGGGGGATTGGTAGGGGCGCCTCTCCGAGGCGACCGCACTTTGGGCTCTTTTTTGGACATGGGCTGCGGCTCGGGAATTCTTTCCATCGCCGCGGCGAAGCTTGGCTTTTCACCTGTCGCCGGTTTTGACATTGACGAGGACGCGGTCAATGCATCGCGCGAGAACGCGGCGCTGAACGGCGTTTCTGTCGACTACCGTCTTTTTGCGCTCGGGAAGGGCGCGGTTACGCTTGACGAGTCGATTGAGGCGGCGAAGGGCGTTTATCCCGATCTCGCGCTTCAGGGGCGCGATGTTGGTGCTGGAGAAGCGCCGTTTGCTCCGGCCGATTTCGTCGTTGCGAACATCCTTGGACCTCTACTGATCGCCTTTGCCGACGAGATTGCGGGCTACGCGAAGAAGACGCTGATTGTCTCGGGAATTCTCGAGGAACTCTATCCGGAAGTCCTCGCGGCGTTTCAGTCGCGCGGCTTTAGAGAGATTTCTCGCAAGACGATCGGCGAGTGGACTACCGGACACCTTTCGCGCTGACGTTGCGTGCAGCATATCGCCGTCGCTCTTTCAAGTAGCGCGGATTGCGCGATTATGGTATACTTCATGCCAATAATGTTGATATGCGTCGCGTTGTATAATCATGAAGTCCTGCAAGCCAATGAAAATAGGGTGTCATCTTAGTGCGTCGGGGGGCTATCTCGCCATGGGGCAGACGGCCGTCTCGATTGGTGCGAATGTATTTCAGTTCTTCACTCGCAATCCGCGCGGCGGCGCGGCGAAGCCGCTGGACAAGGGCGATGTTGCCGCGTTTCTCGACTTTGCCGCGGCGAATGGCATTGGCCCGATTCTCGCCCATGCGCCCTACACGCTGAACGCGGCAGGCGCCGAGCCGCGCGTAAGGGAGTTTGCCGAGGAGGTAATGTCAGACGACTTGGATCGCCTTGAACATACTCCGGGCGCGATGTACAACTTTCATCCTGGCAGCCATGTCGGGCAGGGCGCTGAAGAGGGAATCAACCTCATATCTGGAATGGTCTCGCGCATTCTCCTTCGCTGGCTCGATGCACACGGCGGGAAACTTCCCTCCACGACAATACTCCTCGAAACCATGTCCGGAAAAGGCAGCGAGGTCGGTAGAGATTTTGCCGAGGTCCGCGCAATCATTGATGCAACTGAGTCAAAACTCCCAACACGAGGTGACATTATTGGAGTCTGCCTCGATACATGCCATGTCTGGGACGGTGGCTACGACATTGTAAACGACCTTGACGGAGTCCTTGCGGAGTTTGACAGAATCGTCGGGCTTGAGCGTCTCAAGGCGATCCATCTCAACGATTCTATGAATGTCCTCGGCGCGCACAAGGACCGCCACGAGAAGATTGGCAAGGGAAAAATCGGGCTTGATGCGCTTATGCGCGTCGTGAACCATCCGAAGCTGAAGGATTTGCCGTTCTATCTTGAGACTCCGTGCGACCTGCAGGGATACCGCGACGAGATTGCGCTCATAAAGAAACTAAGGAGTGGCTCATGACTTCAACGGTCTATATTGCGAAGAACGTCTATGGCGGCGACGGACTCGGGCGACTTGGTGACGGACGCGTTGTTTTCGTTCCAGGTGCATGGGCTGGCGAGCAGGTCAAGGCGGAGATCGTCGAGGAGAAGCGCAACTACGTAAAGGCAAAACTTGTCGAGGTTGTTGAAAAATCTCCCGACCGCGGCGAATGTGCCGCGGAGCGCGTTGTGCCCGGAATGGTCTACGCCAATCTCTCCTACGATGGGGAGCTTAAGGCGAAGGAGAGCCAGCTTAAGGAGTTCCTCGAACGCGCTCGCATTGAAGTGCCTGAATTCGTTTCTGCAAGGGGTGGCTCCGAGTTCAACTACCGCAACAAGGTCGTATACCACTTTGCGAAATACGGCAATACCTGGCGCATTGGTTACCGCACCGAGCCGTCGCACGAAATCGTAGATGTCGCAGAAGATCCTCTTGCGCGTCCCGAGATCAACGCGAAGCTCGGCGAGATACGTCGCGCCGTTACGACGCTGTTGACGACGGGCCCGATTCAGGTACGCAAGGACACCGAGCGCAAGGGAAGCGTGACAGTTCGCTGGACGAAGAAGAGCGGCGTCAAGTGGTGGATAGGCGACGCTCCGAAGGACTTAGTTCTGAAGGAGACGACTTGCGGCCTCGACTTCGAAGTTCCCGCAGACGGGTTCTACCAGGTGAACACCGACGTCGGAGAGGAACTTGCTAAAGCGGTCGTGGCCGAATACAAGAAGGGCGCGACTGAAGCGCCGGAAGTCCTCGACCTCTACTGCGGCGTAGGCGTGCTGGGGCTTTGCTGCAAGCCGCCGCGGCTGACGGGCATAGAGTCCGGGCGTCAGGCGATAGAGTTTGCGAAGCGCAATGCGGCCGCGCAAAAGGCGGCGGACGCGCGGTTCTTTTCCGAGCAGGTCGGGCGCAACGTCGGTCGTATAAAGATCGGGCCGAAGACGACGGTAATCGTCGATCCGCCGCGTGGCGGGCTCGAGCCGAATGTCCCTAAGTGGCTTGCCGCGTCAAATGCGCCGCGCATCCTCTATGTCTCGTGCGATCCTGCGACAATGACGCGCGACCTCAGGACGCTTTTGCGCTCCTACACAGTCGAGTCGGTCCGCTGGTTCAATATGTTCCCGCGCACTGCCCGCTTCGAGACGCTCGTCACGCTAAGAAAATCGTAGGTTTCGGCATCAGCCCTTGAAGAAGCCCTTGAAGGCGCTGGCCATGTCGGGGCCCTCGGTTTCCCTGTCCTTGCTCGCCGCCTTGAATAGCTCCGCGCATTTTCCGCAGTGGGTGCAGTTGTCGGCGTTGGCGCAGTCACGCACCTGAGGCCATAAGGGCGATGCTCCAAGCGACTTGTTGTCGATGGACTTCGGGAACCGGTAGAAGGGGTCCATTATCTCGGCGAGATCACCGTCGTACGAGCACGAGGCGTATGCGGCGATTATCTTGTCCGGATGTGGATGTCGTCTTGTCGCCAGCTTTACGACGCCGACGTATGGTTCGTAGAGCGGCAAGTCTTCGGGACGAATCCATATTCCCCGCATGAACTCCTCGTATCCGCCGCGCTCGAACACCGTGCGGCACAGGAAATTCGTGAAGCCGAATTTCTCCGCTGCCGCGGACTGCCCGACGCGGTTGTGCCCATGCAGGTTGTTGTGAAAGGTGTGGAACGGGCAGTTGTGGAGGCACCCTGAATTTACCTGCATGCCCATCATCTTTCCGTGCGCCTTTGCCCAGCCAGACATTTCCTTGATGTAGTCGAGCCGCCTATGCGCGTTGCGGCCGGCGTAGAACGAATCGAACAGATCTTCGACATAGCCGAGCGCGCCGGTCGTGGCGATGTCCATGTTGATGCTGAACCTGATCTTCAGGGAAGGGAATCGCGTCCTTACCACTTTTGCGATAAACGGTGAGGTCGTGGTCAGGTGGTTCGGGAAGAGCCCCTTGGAATCCATCTCGTTCAGTTTCTCCGTCACGAGATCTGCGAGCGTCTCCGTCATCGAGATGTCGCCGTAGCAGTTTGCGTTGAAGATGGTGTCCAGCTCGATTCCATTCTCTCTTGCCCACCGCAGGTCGGCGATGATTCTTTCGCGGCGCTCGTCCGTCCAGTCGTCCATCGGCCTTGAGGCGGCCACGCCCGGCCATGCGAAGAATACCTCCTTGATCCTTTCAACGTATGGGGCGCAGATATCTCTGAACGACATGTTGTCGAACCATCCTACCGCAAGTTTTCGATTAGACATTGTTCACGCCTCCAAAGTTTTTAACGCCGTTGTAAATAGCGGGGTTCACATGTCGTTTGTCGGGCTTAAGTTCAAGAGGGAACGACGAAGAGAAGGACAAGGTTCGTCAGGTTGAAGAGAGCGTGGTTTAGCATCGGGCACCAGATGCGGTCGGTCTTCCTGTACAGCCAGCACTGCGCGAGACCGAAGAAGAAAAGCGCGAGAAAAGCATTCGAGAGCGGCAGCCACTTGAATCCGCCGCTTTTCGCAAGTGCCATGTAGTCAATGTAGTGCGCCGCTGAGAAAGCTGCGGACGATGCCACGGCGAAAGCCCAGGCCGCGGCGGATTTGCCGCGGGAGAGGAACTTGACGGGCAGCCGCCATCCGAGCCAGCGGAACAATGCCTCCTCGAGCGCCGGGGCCTGCAGCAGCACCTGGAGGAGCAGCGAGACGACCACCTTGAAGTACTGCATGTTGTCGAAGGCATGGAGCAGGTAGC